>JBBRHT010000034.1:0-12602 GCA_038222295.1 Lysobacterales bacterium | reverse complement strand
GCCCCGGCGCGGGTGGCGTCATACGGCAAGCGCGGACGACCACGCAGGCCAGTGGGCGGCGCAACGCCGTTGCGCCGCAACTCGCGTGAAACCGTGCTCGAGGCCCGATCCAGCACCACGGCGATCTGCCGCCCGCTGGCCGCTTGCGCCTGCATCGCCATGACCACGCCACGCTCTTCAGCACTCAATTGTGCGTAGTGCTTGCCCATGCCGGTTCCCTTGCCAAGTGATGCACTTCAGCTTAGAGACCGCCGTTACTTTTCTTTGGGCGCTTGCAAAGAAAAGTGACTCGCCAACGGCGAAAGCGTTTTAACAGCGCCGCAGGCATGGGAATGCACCAGGCAGCAATCAAAGCATCCAGTCCACCTGCAACGAAACTCAGCTCTTCAGCGCGCTATCCGGCACACCCAACTCGATCGACAACGCCAGGTGGTCCGACAACGCGGCGGGAAACGCGTCCATGCTGTGGCAGGCGATCGCATCGGTCATCAGGATGTGGTCGATCGCGCGCTGCGGCTTCCAGCTGGGGAACGTCGGGATGCGCTCGGCCGGCGGCTGCAGGCGCGTGCGCTGGTACAGCATGTGCATCTCCGGCTGGTCGAAGGTGCAGTTGAAGTCGCCCATCAGCACGGCGTGCGGATGTCCGTGCAGCAGTTCGGCGATGAAGGCCAGCTGCGACATGCGCGAGGCCGCGCCGAGCGACAAGTGCGACACCGCGATCACCAGGCCGTCGTCGCCATCGCCAAAGCGCGCGAGCAGCACGCCGCGGCCGGCGATGCGGCCGGGCAGCGGATGGTCGCTGATCGAGACCGGCTCGAGCTTGCTGAGCAGTCCGTTGGCGCTGGAGGCAACGCCGCCCATGCTGCGGTTGGGCTGGTGGCTCCAGTAGGCGAAGCCGGCGCGCTCGGCCAGGTAATGGGTCTGGTTGGTGAAACCCGAGCGCAGGCTGCCGGGATCGCTCTCCTGCAGGCCGACGATGTCGTGGCGTCCAGCCAGCTGCGCGATGGTGTCCAGCGCGCCGCGCTTGTTGCCGGCGGGCAACACGTGCGACCAGCTGCGCGCGACATAGTCGTGGTAGCCGCGCGTGCTGGAACCGCCCTGGATGTTGGCGCTGAGCAGCTTGAGTCGACGCGTGGCCATGCCTCCGCGCTTACCTGCCCGCCGCGGCTCCGGCGGCGCGCTCCTGCGCGATCAGCTGGTTGGTGATGCGCAACACGTCCTCGTCGCTCTTGCCGGTCACGCGATACTTGCCATCGACGATGACGGTCGGCGTCCCCTCGACGCCGGCGGCCAGCATGAATTGCCTGGCGCGCTTGAGCTTGGCGTCAACCGCAAAGCTGCTCATCGCATCGATGAACTGCTTGGCATCAGCGCCATGGTTGGCATAGAAGGCCGCGACCTTGCGCGCGTCCGGCGGATCGCTTTCGCTGGGCAGCGAATGCGCGATGTGGATGGCGTTGAAGACCGCATCGTGCGTCCTGGCATCCAGGCCCATCGCGTCGGCGACCAGGAAGGCCTGCGCATAGATGTGCCATTGCGCGTTGAAATCTGCGGGGACATAGGTCAGGCGGACGTCGGCCGGCAGCGTCTTCTTCCACGCGCTGAGCAAGGGTTCAAAGCGGGCGCAGGCCGGGCAGATGAAGTTGAACACCTCCACCACTTCGATCTTTCCATTCAGCGGAGCGAACGGCTGGCCGCCCTGGATGGCGACGTAGTCGGTGCCCGCGACCGCAGTGCCCTTGGCCGCCGTGTCGGCGACCGCGGCGACTGCCGCGTCGGCGGCGGGATTCGCCGCCGGGGCGCTGACTGACGTCGGTGCGGCGGGCGCGTTGGCTTCGGCGGCGGCCGATGCGGCCGCGGCGACGGCATCCGCGCTGGGGGTGGTCGTGCTTGCAGCGGCGGCCGGTGCCGACGCGTCGGTCGACGACGGGGCCTTGTTGCAGGCCGCCAGTGGCAGCAGCAGGAGCAACAGCAGGGCTTGGCGCTTCATGGACGATCTCCTTCAGGAATGCGGGGGCCGACGCGGGGCGACGCGCAGGCTGTCGATCAGGGCGCTGGCGGTGCGCAGGCCTTCCTCGTGCGTGCGCGCCGTGATCCGGTAGCGACCATTGACGATCAGTGTAGGCGTGCCTTCGACGCCGCTGCGCATGGCGAACTGGCGCGCGTACTCCAGCCTGGCATCGACCGCCGGACTGATCATGTAGGTCTTGGCCCTGGCGGCATCCAGGCCGTGCTGGCCGAACCAGCCCGCCATCTCGTCGACGCTGGGGTCGCGCGGCAGCGTCGCGTCGACGTGGATGGCCCTGAAAATGGTGTCATGCAGCCTGGGCAGCAGGCGGAAGTGTTCGGCGGCAAAGTAGGCCCGGGCAAGGACGTCGCCAGCGGTGAACACCGCCGGCACCGTCGTGAACCGCACATCGGCCGGCTGCGCCCGGGTCCACGCCGACAACGCTGGTTGGAATTCGGCGCAATGCGGGCACCAGTAGCCGAAGACCTCCACGACCTCGACCTTGCCGCGCAAGGGCGCGTACGGCTGGCCCTGGTCGATCGTGACGTAGTCGGTGCCATCCACTGGCGCAGGCGGGGCGGCGGCGGTTGCCGGCAGCGCCAGCAGCATCCAGCTCAGCACGACGAGGAGCTTGTTCACCGATGCATGTCCCCGTGGATGGCGCGTGGCGGCGGGCAAAAAAACGCCGGCTCAAACCATCTGGCCGGCGGTTGATTCAAGGAGTGTCAGCCTCTGACCGTGCCACGCCGGCAAAAGTTCAGGGCGTCGCGGGAGCCGGGGCGGCCGGGGCGTAGGCCGCTTGCCCAGCCGCGGCGACGCCTTCATCGGCACGGGGGTGCAGCCCCTGGAGATAGCTGGCCAACGCCTGGATTTCCTCGTCGGTCAGCGGCTTGGCCACGGTCGCCATGATGTTGAACAGATGCGGATCGCTCTGGGTGGTGGTGCCGGTGCGGTACTCCTGCAGGCGACGGACGACGTACGCCGACTGCTGCCCGGCCAGGTGGGGATAGGCCGGGCCCGGATTGCCCGCGCCGGTGGGACCGTGGCAGGCCATGCACGCAGGCACTCCGCGCGCCGCATCGCCGCCACGGAACAGCTTCTGGCCAACCTCGTAGTACTTCATGCCCGCATAGGGACCGGTCGTGATCGCGGTGTCGTCGGCGATGCCCGACGCCGACTTCTGCGTGGCGAAGTGGGCGCCGAGGTCGCGCATGTCCTGCGCGCTCAGCGGCGCCGCCATCGGCATCATCACCGCGGCCATGCCGGAATTGCGCTGGCCGCTCTTGAACAGCGCCAGCTGCTGGGCGATGTAGCGCTCCGGCATGCCGGCCAGGCGCGGATATTGCGGATCGGTCGGATTGCCGTCCAGGCCATGGCAGGCCGCGCAGGCGCCGGCCTTGGTGGCGCCCGACTTGGGGTCGCCCCAATGCGCCTTCGCAAGGTCGGCGACGGCCGCCGCATCCAGCGGTGCAGCCTGGGCCTGGGCGGGGTCCGGCACCGGCGTGACGGTGGTCTGGGCGTAGGCGACCGCTGCCGCACCGAGGACGGCACAGGTGGCGAGGGCAGCGATACCGAAAGCGCGGGCGTGGCGCATGCATGGCTCCGAGGGCACGAAGCGGGCGCCGACGGCGGCCGCAGAGAGGCGGAATTATCGTCGCCGCGACCGTTGATGGTCAAACAAAGCCCGGCGCTCGCGCAGCCGACGCAATCCGGGCATGCCATCCTATGGCCATGGCCATCCCCAACCCGCTTGCCCGCGCACAGTACCTGCTCGCGGCGCACACCTTCCGCCAGCTGCCGCCAGACGGCGGTCATGAAGTCGCCTTCGCCGGGCGATCCAACGCCGGCAAGTCCAGCGCGTTGAACGCGATGTGCCAGCAGAATGCGCTCGCCCGTGTCTCCAAGACGCCGGGGCGGACCCAACAGCTGGTTTTCTTCGATATCCCGCCGACCACCGACCGCTTCCTGGTCGACCTGCCCGGGTACGGCTACGCCAAGGTGCCGCAGGATCTGCAGGCGCACTGGCAGGCCTTCCTCGACGGCTACTTTGGCAGCCGCGAGGCGCTTCGGGGGCTGGTCGTGGTCATGGATATCCGCCATCCATTGCGCGAATACGACCGGCAGATGCTCGGCTACGCGGTCGGACGCGGCTTGCCGGCGCATGCACTGCTGACCAAGGCCGACAAGCTCAGCCGCGGTGCGCAGGGCAACGCGTTGCTGGCGGTGCGCAAGGAGTTGTCATCGGCCTTCGGCGACACCGTCAGCGTGCAGACGTTCTCGGGCGAATCCAAGCTGGGCGTGGACCAGGCGCGCGCGGTGGTCGCGGGCTGGCTGGAGCTCTGAGCGCGGTCGACGCCGGTACCTGTGCCGGTACGGCTACACCTGCACGTCGAACAGCTTTCCCACCAGCGATGTGGCGGCCATCGCCAGCGCGCCCCAGAACACGACCCGCCATGCCCCGCGGAGGATGGAGGCGCCGCCGGTCCAGCCGGCCAGCGCACCGGAAATCGACAGGGCGAGGAGAGTGGTCGCGATCGTGACGGGCTGGACCCGGTCCGGTGGCGCCAGCAGCACCGCCGCGATCGGCAGCATCGAGCCGACGCTGAAGGCGGCCGCAGAGGCCAGCGACGCCTGTAACGGGCGCGCGCGCAGGGTGTCGGTAATGCCCAACTCGTCGCGGGCGTGCGAGCCCAGCGCGTCATGGGCGGTCAGCTGCTCGGCGACCTGACGCGCCAGCGGCAGCTGTAGGCCGCGCTTGACGTAGATATGGGTCAGTTCCAGCAGCTCGCTGTCGGGGCTCTCCGCAAGCTCGCGCTTCTCCTTGGCCAGGTCGGCGCTTTCGGTGTCCGCCTGCGACTGCACCGACACGTATTCACCGGCGGCCATCGAGACGGCGCCGGCGACCACACCGGCAATGCCGCTGGCCAGCACGACCGCATGCGTGGCGCCGCTGGCCGCGATGCCGACGACCAGGCCGGCAACCGAGACGATGCCATCGTTGGCGCCGAGCACGGCGGCGCGCAACCAGCCGGCGCGATCGGAGCGGTGGGTTTCCAGGTGCCATCGACGCATGCCGCGCTCTCCTTGGTGGGGCTCGCCCAACTGCCCGCATCATCGCGCACTCGGCCGTCCGCGTGTGACTTCAGCGCCCTGGCCGCCGCGTGCAGGGCGCGTCGACGGGTCGCACCGACGTGTCGGGATATAGTCGCCTCCTTGCGATGCCGGGGGTGCGCCCCCAACCTGCACTGCCCAACGCGAGCGATCCGATGTCGAGCCCGACCAACGTCGTCGAATCCCCGATCACCCAGCGCCAGGCCCTCGTCGATTACCTCGCCGCCGGCGGCCGCGCCAGGGCCGACTGGCGCATCGGTACCGAGCACGAGAAGTTCGGCTTCCGCCTCGATGACCTGCGCCCGCCGACGTTCGATGGCGAGCGTGGGATCGAGGCCCTGCTCAAGGGCCTGACCCGCTTTGGCTGGGCGCCCGTCGAGGAACACGGACGCGTGATCGCACTGCTGCGCGACGGCGCCTCGGTGTCGCTGGAGCCGGCCGGGCAGTTCGAGTTGTCCGGCGCGCAGCTGGAGACCATCCACCAGACCTGCCGCGAGGTCGACACGCACCTGAACGAAGTCAAGACCGTTGCCGATGAACTCGGCCTGGGTTTCCTCGGCATGGGCTTCCAGCCCAAGTGGCGCCGCGAGGACATGCCGTGGATGCCGAAGGGCCGCTACCGGATCATGCGCGACTACATGCCCAAGGTCGGCTCGCTGGGCCTGGACATGATGACGCGCACCTGCACCGTGCAGGTCAACCTGGACGTCGCCGACGAAGCGGACATGGTGAAGAAGTTCCGCGTGTCGCTGGCGTTGCAACCGATCGCGACCGCGCTGTTCGCCGATTCGCCGTTCACCGAGGGCAAGCCCAACGGATACCTGAGCTATCGCTCGCACATCTGGACCGACACCGATCCCGGCCGTACCGGCATGCTCGACTTCGTGTTCGATGATGGCTTCGGCTACGAGCGCTATGTCGACTACCTGCTCGACGTGCCGATGTATTTCTCCTATCGCGCCGTCGACGGCAGCGGCGAGAAGCAATACGTCGACTTGGCCGGGCAGTCGTTCCGCCGGTTCATGGACGGCAAGCTCGAGGCGTTGCCCGGCGCACTGCCGACGCTGCGCGACTGGTCGGACCACATGACCACGGCATTCCCGGAAGTGCGCCTGAAGCAGTACCTGGAAATGCGCGGCGCCGACGGCGGGCCATGGAACCGGCTGTGCGCGTTGCCGGCGTTCTGGGTCGGACTGCTGTACGACGACACCGCGCTCGACGCCGCCTGGGACCTGGTGAAGGGTTTCAGCAAGGCCGAGCGCCATGCCCTGCGCGACGGCGTTCCCAAGCACGCGCTCAAGCTGCCGTTCCGCGGCGCGACCGTGCGCGAGCTGGCGCTGGAAGCCTTGAAGATCTCCGCGCACGGCCTGCAGCGTCGCGCGGTGAAGAATGCCAACGGCGCCGACGAAAGCATCTTCCTGACGCCGCTGATCGAGTTCGCCGAAGCCAACGAAACGCCGGCCGAGCGCAAGCTCGCGCTGTTCCATGGCCGCTGGAACGGCGACATCGACCATGTGTTCCGCGAATACGCGTATTGATTAGCGTGTGTAGGAGCGGCTTATAGCCGCGAGCTCTGGATGTCCGTTGTTTGAACGAGCGCTCGCGGCTATAAGCCGCTCCTACGAAGAGCAATCACGAGTCAAGGAGCTCCGCCATGAAATCCCGCGCCGCCGTCGCCTTCGCCGCTGGTGAACCCCTGCAGGTCGTCGAGATCGACGTCGAGCCACCACGCGCCGGCGAAGTGCTGGTGCGCATCGTCGCCACCGGCGTCTGCCACACCGACGCGTTCACGCTCGGCGGCGACGATCCCGAAGGCCTGTTCCCCGCCGTGCTGGGACATGAAGGCGGCGGCATCGTCGTCGAAGTCGGCGAAGGCGTCACCAGCGTCAAGCCCGGCGACCACGTCATCCCGCTGTACACGGCCGAATGCCGCCAGTGCAAGTTCTGCAAATCAGGCAAGACCAACCTCTGCCAGGCCGTGCGCGCGACGCAGGGCCGCGGCTTGATGCCCGATGGCACGTCGCGCTTCTCCTACAACGGCCAGCCACTGTTCCACTACATGGGCACCAGCACATTCAGCGAGTACACGGTGGTGCCGGAAATCTCCCTGGCAGTCATCGACAAGGATGCGCCGCTGGAGAAGGTCTGCCTGCTCGGTTGCGGCGTCACCACCGGCATCGGCGCGGTGTTGAACACGGCGAAGGTGACGCCGGGGTCGACGGTCGCGGTGTTCGGCCTGGGCGGCATTGGCCTTGCGGTGATCCAGGGCGCGGTGATGGCCGGGGCCAGCCGCATCATCGGCGTCGACACCAACCCGGGGAAGTTCGAGCTTGCGCGGACGATGGGCGCGACCGATTGCGTCAATCCCAAGGACAGCGACCAGCCCGTCCAGGACGTGATCGTCGCGATGACCGATGGCGGCGTCGACTTCAGTTTCGAGTGCATCGGCAACGTCGACGTCATGCGCGCGGCGCTGGAGTGCTGCCACAAGGGCTGGGGCGAGTCGGTGATCATCGGCGTCGCTGGCGCGGGGCAGGAGATCCGCACGCGCCCCTTCCAGCTGGTCACCGGACGGGTCTGGCGCGGCTCGGCCTTCGGTGGCGTCAAGGGCCGCACACAGCTGCCGGGCATGGTGCAGCAGGCGATGCGCGGTGAGATCGACCTGGATCCGTACATCACCCACGAGCTGCCGCTGGAGCGCATCAACGAGGCCTTCGACCTGATGCACGCGGGCAAGTCGATCCGCACCGTGATCCGGTTCTGAGCGACCAGGCCTGATGGAGCGGATCGAGTCCCACGCCTGCTGCGACGGCGTCCAGGAAGTCTGGCAACACGCATCCAGCGCGCTGGCATGCACGATGCGATTCGGCATCTATCTACCACCGCAGGCCGCGCATGGTCCTTGCCCGGTGCTGTACTGGCTGTCGGGCCTGACCTGCACCGAGCAGAACTTCATCACCAAAGCCGGTGCCCAGCGCCATGCCGCCGAGCATGGCGTCATCCTCGTGACGCCCGATACCAGCCCGCGCGGCGAGGATGTCGCCAATGACGAACGCGACGATCTCGGCCAGGGCGCGGGTTTCTATCTCAATGCCACCCAGGCGCCGTGGGCGGCGCAGTACCGCATGCACGACTACATCGTCGATGAACTGCCGGCATTGGTCGACGACTGTTTCCCGAGCGACAAGGGCCGCGCCATCAGCGGGCATTCCATGGGCGGGCATGGCGCGCTGGTGATCGCGTTGCGCAACCCGGGCCGCTATCGCAGCATCTCGGCATTCGCGCCGATCGTCGCCCCATCGCGGGTGCCGTGGGGCGAACAGGCGTTCACCGCGTACCTGGGCGAGGACCGCGCCGCCTGGCGCGAATGGGATGCCGTCGAGTTGGTCGCGTCGGCGCGCGAGCGCCTGCCGTTGCTGGTCGACCAGGGCGACGCCGATGCGTTCCTCGCCACGCAACTGCAGCCCGATCGGCTCGTGCAGGCCTGCGCGGCGGCCGGGCATCCGCTGACGTTGCGCATGCAACCGGGCTACGACCACAGCTACTACTTCGTGCAGAGCTTCATTGGCGACCACATCGCCTGGCACGCCGCGGCGTTGCGCAACAACTAGGCAGGCGACGGGAGCTAGCCGGCGAGCAGGAAATCGGTGTACTGGAAACGCGCGTCCCGCAGGACCGTTCCGCCGCGTATCACCGCCAGCGCCCGCGCGAACATCGGCCCGGCCGACACGCAGGTATGGAATTCGCCGCGCTCCCCGCACGGGTCGACCGATACCGGCAAGGCGTCGAGCAGGTCGGCATCGAACGCGCGACCGCAGAATCCCGCATCGAGTTGCTGCGTGTCGACGCAGCAGACCTGCGCGCGTAATCCACCTGCGAGCATGTCCCGCGCCAGTTTCGCGGTGTCGCGGCCGAACAGCGGAAACAGCGGCGTCCAGCCCAGGCGCGCGCACAGCTCCTCGCGGTAGCGACGGATGTCGCCCAGGAAGAGGTCGCCGAATGCGATGTGTTGCAGCTGCGGCCAGCGCTGCCGCGCCTGGTCGAGTGCGCAGGCGAATGCGGCCTCGTAGGCTGCGTTGTCGGCGCGTTGCGGCATGCGCGACTCGATCACCGGCAGCCCGGCCGCCCCGGCCTGCGCATGCAGCACGTCCACGCGGATGCCCTGCATCGCGATGCGCTCGTACCCCTCGGTAATCGTCGTCAACAAGCCGATGACGTCGATGTCATCGCGCTGGCGCAGCGTGTGCAGGGTCCACGCCGCATCCTTACCGCCGCTCCAGGACAGCAGGACCGGCGTGCGCACGGCTCAGGCCGCGCGGACGTCGGTCAGGGCCCAGCCGCTGCCGGCCAGCAGGCGCATGCGCTGGCGTAGCACGCTGCCGGGGATCGAGGTGGTTGCGACCAGGTCGATGCCCAGGTCCTTCTGCGCGCCGCTGACGACGGCCTGCGGGTCGGTCACCGCGAGCGACGTGTCGACTGCGTCGGGATCGGCTTGTTTGCCGCGCCAGCGCTCGAACAGCGCGTCGGTGCGCAGCGCGTCCTGCAGTTCCTCGGCGAACGCGTCGGCTCCGTGGGCACGAAATGCGGTATCCGGGTCGCTGCCGCGCGCCAGCTGCGGATTGGGAAGGCTCAGGTAGTAGCGGGTGGGCATGGGCTGGCTCGTCTTTGGGGAGATGCAGTGTGCCTGCCGCGTGTCGGCGCAGCGTCAGCGCGGCGCGGCGTCAGCTGAAGGCATGCGGCTCGGCGGCGAATCCCACGACGATCGCGCCCTTGCCGACATTGACCATGCCGGTCAGGCTCATCACGCTTTCGTACACGTCGACGTTGTTGGCGCTGCAGGCATCGCGCAACTGGTTATAGCCGGGCAATGCGCGCATTTCCTCCAGCTCGCCGCCGTAGCACAGGCACAGCGTCGGCGTCAGCAGGCCGGCGGCGACGCGACGGGCGGAAAACTCGAACACGGTCTGCACCGCCGCGTCGAATCCCTTGATCTTGGCGACGGGGCCGGTCTCGCCGCGGTTGGCGCGCAACACCGGCTTGATGTCCAGTGCCGTGCCGATTGCCGCGCTGAACAGGCTGACGCTGCGATCGCCCTTCTTGCGTGCGCGGTTGCGGATGTAATACAGGTCGCGCGGCACCAGGTAACCATAGGTGTGCATCGCGAGGTGTTCCAGTCGCGCACGGATCTTCGGCGGACCTTCGCCGGCCGCGCGCAGGCGGACGGCTTCCACCGGCAGGATGCCTTCGGCCGAGAACAGGTTCTGCGTGTCGATCACCCGCAGCGAGAACGGGGTGTCGTTGCCCGCTGCGGCGCGGATCGGCCGGTAGTCGTTGAGGATGGCGAAACTCGCCTGCATCGCGTTGTCGAAGATCGGGCTGCGCGTGCGGGTGATGGTCATGCAGAAGACATAGTCGTAATCGATGACCAGCTTCTTCAGGAACAGGTCCTGGATCTGCTGCACCGTGTACGGCATCGTTTCGGCTTCGGCGCCGCGCTCGGCAATCTGCGCGTGCAGGAATTCCAGCGTCGCCTGCTCGTTGCGATGATCGGCGAGCACGGCATCGCCGATGCGCACCGTGATCGGCAGGATCGTGATGTCGTTCGCGGCGAGGAAGTCGGCTGGCAGGTCGCAGGCCGAGTCCACCACCAGTCCAATACGCATGCGTAATCCCCTGTCCAATCCCGAACAGACCGTACCGCATTGGCGCGGGTCCTGCACCAGCACGGGCCTTGTGGCCGTGGCCCGCGGAGCAGACACTGGGTGCAGGGGGTCGCTGATGGGTCGACGCTGGAATGCCGGATTGCTGCTGTTGCTGGCTTGCCTGCCCGGCAGCGCCAGCGCGCAGGATGGCGGCATCGTCGCCCTCGGCCGGGTCAACACGCCGCAGGTGCCGGCGGCGATGGTCCCGGGGCTGTCGCCAGCGGCGTTCGAAACCAGCGCGCGACATGATCGGCTCGATGGCGCCGTCGGCGGCAGCGGCTGGTGGCGACTGCAGCCCTCGACCTCCAGCGAGGATCGGCTGCTGCTGGTCTTCCACCCATTCAGCGCCCGGGTGACGGTGCTGATGCCGCCGGATTACCGGCCGCAGCGGCAAAGCGTCTTCGACCGGCCCCTCGACGCGCGTTATTCACGCCGCGCGCTGGTCTTCCCGATCCGGGCCGACGGGCCGATCTTCGTGGGCGTGGAGCAGGCGCGCTATCCATTGCAGGTCGCGGTCGACGACCTCGATGACTACGCGGTGTCGGACCGCAGCCACCTGCAGGTCATTTACAGCACAACCGGCGTGCTGATGGGCGTGTGCCTGGTCGCGTTGGTGTTCTGGCTGGTCCTGCGCGATCGCGTCTACCTGCTCTATGCGGGGTGCATGGCGTCGCAGTTGCTGTATGTGCTGTACGCCTATGGCGAGGCGTATGCATTGCCGGGGTTGCGCTGGCTGGGCGGGTTCGGCGCCGCCGGGATCTGGTGGATCGCAACGCTGGCCACCATCGTGTCGGTGTGGTTCCTGGTGGATTTCGGCGAACTGCGGATGCGGACGCCGCGCCTGAGCCGCGTACTGGTGTGGGTCGGTTGCTACGCACCGGCGCTGACACTGGTGCTGCTGGCGGCGCCGTGGCCGCAGGACAAGAACTGGTTCCCGAACCTCGGCAACGCACTGCTGATGCTGGCCAATGCCCTGGCGATCGTCTGCCTGCTCCTGGCATGGCGGCGGGGCGGCCGCTACGCCGGGATGATGCTGCTGGCCTGGGTGCCGCTGGTCGCGGTCTCCACCGCGCGTGCCCTGCAGTTGAGCTCCGGCGCCGCGCTGACGCCGTTGCTCGAATACGGACTGCCGCTGGTGCTGGCGTTCGCCGCCGTGGTGCTGATGCTGGGCATGGCCAACCGGATGCTGGTGTTCCGGCGTGAGCGCGATCGCGCGCAGATCGAAGCCGAGCGCGACCCGCTCACCGGCGTGCTCAACAATGCAGGGATCAAGCGCCGCCTGGACTGGGCCCTTGCCGCCTCGCAGACCAGCCACCAGCCACTGGCGGTGCTGTTCCTGGATCTCGACCACTTCAAGCGCATCAACGACAGCCACGGCCACGCCATTGGTGATGCCTGCCTCGGCGCGCTCGTCCGCATCATCACTGCCGAGCTGCAATACGGCGACCAGGTCGGCCGGCTGGGCGGCGAGGAATTCCTGCTGGTGCTGCCGGGCGCGAATCGACGCCGCGCGCGGGACGCCGCCGAGAACATCCGCCGCAGCGTGGAGATGCGTTGTCGCCAGATCGCCGGCGTCGCGCTGGAGATGACGATCAGCATTGGCGTCGCCGACAGCCTGCCCAGCGACACCGTCGGCGACCTGATCGCCCGCGCCGACGCCGCCATGTACGCGGCCAAGCGTGCCGGACGCAACCGCGTGGTCAGCGCCGACGCGGTCGAGCCCGCCGCGACGGCCTGACCGGAATCCGGGCGCCGCCCGCTGCTTCAGTAGGCCGGGATCG
>JBBRHT010000033.1:0-12805 GCA_038222295.1 Lysobacterales bacterium | reverse complement strand
AGGACGACATCGCACAGAGCATCGTCGATGCATTGAAGGTCACCCTGTCACCGAAGGAGCGTCGCGCGATCCAGTATGTCGCGACGGCCGATGTCGGGGCCTACGACGACTATCTGCGCGGCCGCAGGTACTTCTACTCGTGGAACCGCCGCGACTCCATGCGCGCCATCGAAATGTACGAGCGCGCCATCGACAAGGATCCGAAATACGCCGCGGCGTGGGCCGGCCTTGCCGACGCTTATGCGATGCGCCACCGCTTCATGGAACCCGGTCCCAGGCACATCGCCAACGCGATGCGTGCGAGCGAGCGGGCGCTGCAACTGGACCCGGATTCCGCCGAGGCACATGCCTCCCGCGGGCTGGCGCTGTACGTCAGCAAGCAATTCGACCTGGCCGAGAGGCAGTTCGAAACGGCCATGATGCTGAACCCAAACCTGTTCGAACCGTATTTCCTCTACGGGGCGATCTGCAGCTCGCGCGGCAACTTCGAAAAAGCAGCGTGGTTGTTCCTGCGCGCATCGGAGGTCAGTCCTGCCGATTACCTGCCGATCGTCTACCTGAGCCAGGCCTACAGCGAGATGGGCCGGAAGGTCGATGAGCGGAAGGCGCGGCAACGCGCGATCGGATTGATCGAGCGGGCGCTGGAGGCGAACCCAGCCGACGCACGCGCGCGCTACATGGGTGCAGCGAATTTCGCGACGATGGGCGAGCGGGACAAGGCGATCGAGTGGGCCAACCTCGCGCTGCAGTCCAGCGATGACGAGCCGATGGTCTGCTACAACGCGGCGTGCACGTTCGCGCAATTGGGCGAGCACGACCGCGCGATGGACCTGCTCGAGCGTTCCGCCGGGCTGGGATGGGGCGACCGGGCCTGGATGGAGAACGACAGCGACCTCGCCTCCCTGCGCGAGAGCCCGCGGTTCCAGGCATTGCTGACACGACTGGGGTGATGACAGACCGGAACACCTGAATGCGCGGAGCCGGATGAACATCGCAAAACCAACAGCAACTTCCAGTTTCAGACCAGTGAAATCCCGACGCAGGCCACAGAAAACGTGAAGCGTCATGACAGAATCATCACGTGAGCGCAGTGCCTGCAGCCCCCGCACGGACGGTTCGCATCGTCCATGCGCCGGCAGTAGCCAGCCGCAATTCCTGGATGGACACGACGCGCGACTCCGATGCTTCCTGTCGGAGATCGCGGCGGTGCGGGGTCGACATTCCCTTGTCGATGCAATTCCAGCAGCGTGACAGCTGGACAATCCGATCAAGCAAGGCCCGAGCGACGGCCGAGAGGAAAGTCACACCCATGAACAAAGACAAGCGCCTGTGCCTGTACGCGATCGGCTTCCATCTGGCCGCCGTCGTTTTCTGGTGCTACCTCAAGCAACACACGGGCCAGCCTGCCCTTGGCCTGCTGATCGGCTGGAGCGTATGGTCCGGCGCAAAGGCCACCAACTCGCTGATGCTGTTGTCGGGCAGCGGCATGGCACGCTGACGGGCACGCCTGGCGCCCCGCTACACTCGCGGCATGAGCCGCTGGTACGTCTACATCATCGAATGCACCGACGGCAGCCTGTACACCGGGATCGCCACCGACGTGGAGCGGCGCTATGCCGAGCACGTCGCCGGCACGGGCGCCCGCTATACCCGTGCGCGGCCGCCTTCGCGGCTGCTCGCGCGATTCGAACATCCTGACCGTTCCTCCGCGAGCCGCGCCGAATACGCGATCAAGCAATTGACGCCGGCGCGCAAGCGCGCGCTGTGCGCAGGGGACAGCCGCAGCGCACGGCCCGGGCTGTAGTCCATGCCACTCGGGCCGCTTTCACCTCGCGCGCAGTAGGCTTGGTTCCTTGCCCCTTCGCGGAGTCGGCCATGCGTATCCTCATCACCGGTGCCACCGGCCTTGTCGGCCAGGGCGTGTTGCGCGAATGCCTGCACGATCCGGATGTCAACCACGTCGTGTCGCTTGGCCGCCGCTCCAGCGGACAGGCGCATCCCAAACTGGAAGAACTCATCGTGCGCGACTTCACCGCGCTGAATGCGATCGAGGATCGCCTGCATCCATTAGATGCCTGCCTCTACTGTGCCGGCGCCCAGGTGCCCGGCGCGAGGGAAGGCGCGTATCGCCATGTGACGCTGTTCCTGACCCTGCACGTCGCGCGGACGGTCGGGCAACTCAACCCCGGCATGACCTTCATCTACATTTCCGGCGCCGGCGCCGATCCCGAGAGCCGGATCATGCCGCTGCGCGTCAAGGGCGAAACCGAAAGCGCGCTCGCCGCCCTGCCATTGCGCACGGTGATGCTGCGTCCCGGGATCATCCAGCCCGGCGATGGCGTGCGCTCACCACACGCCGCGCTCGCGGTGGCGTATACGCTCACCGGCCCGTTGATGGGCCTGGGCGTGCGCATGCTGCCCAGGCTGATGACAACCACCGACCGCGTCGGTCGCGCAATGCTGCAACTGTTGCGGCAGGACAATCCGCCCGCGGTGGTCGAGAACGCGGAGATCAACCGGCTCGGCGCGTGATGGTCGCCTTGGCCGTCACGTCGACCGGTCGATGAAGCCGGCGAGCAGCGGATGGTTGCGTGTTTCGTCATCCATCAACCGTCTTTGTGCGCAAGCGCATAGGCGTCGAGCAGTTCGCGTACGGCCGCCAATTTCACTGGCTTGACCAGGTGGTGGTCGAAGCCCGCCTGCCTGGCGCGTTCCCTGTCATCCGGCTGCCCGTAGCCGGTCACGGCGACAAGGACGGCGTCGGCGGTTCCAGGCATCGCCCTCAGGCGACGCGCGAGTTCATACCCGTCCATGTCCGGCAGCCCGATATCGAGGAACAACATCTGCGGCGCCTGCAGGCGCGCGCGCTCGATCGCATGCTCCGCATCGTGTTCGGCGGACGTGGTATGACCCAATGCCTCCAGCAGCAGGCACAACACGTCCGCGGCGTCGGTGTTGTCATCCACGACCATGAGTCGCAGGGGCGTCGGCGGCATGCCCGCCGCGTCGACCGTGGCTGGAAGCTCCCTGGCCTGCATCGCGCCGGCAACATGCGGCAGCCGAACCAGGAACGTGCTGCCAAGGCCCGGTCCGTCGCTGTGCGCCGAGACACTGCCGCCATGCAGTTCCACCAGGCTCTTCACCAGAGCCAGGCCCAGGCCCAACCCTCCCTGTGAGCGATCCGGCGACCGTTCGGCCTGGGTGAACAGGTCGAAGACGTGCGGCATCAGCTCCGACGGCATTCCCATGCCGTCGTCCCGCACGCGGAACTCGACCCAGTCCGGACCGACATCCAGTTGCACGCCGATATGACCCTCGTTGGGCGTGTACTTCGCCGAATTGTTGAGGATGTTCGCAAACACCTGGACGAGCCGCGTCCGGTCACCCTGCAGGAGGACCGGGTCGGCTGGAAGTTGCAGGGAAAGATGCTGGCGCCTGGCCTGCACGAACGACAGCACCTGCTCGATCGCGTCGGCGACGACGTCGTTGAGATCCAGCAGCTCCTTCCGCAGTGACACGAGCCCGCGAGTCACGCGGGAGACGTCGAGAAGGTCGTCGACGAGCCCGGTCATGTGCTTGACCTGGCGGGTGATGATCTCGCTCGTCTGGCGGACCAATGCCGATTCCGGGCCCGCAAGCCGGAGCAGGTCCGCGGCGGAGCTGATCGGCGCAAGGGGATTGCGCAACTCATGGGCCAGCATCGCGAGGAATTCATCCTTGCGCCGATTGGCGGCACGCAGCTCGTTGTTCGCGTTCACCGCTGCGGTGACGTCGTTTCCTTCCACGAAGATGCCGGTGACGCCGCCAGCGGCCGTCCTGATCGGCTGGTACACGAAATCGATGAAGCGTTCTTCCAGTTCCCCGGCGTTGCGCTGCAGTTTCACCGGCGCCGCATGGCCACGGTAGACCTCGCCGCTGGCGTAGACACGGTCGAGCAGTTCATAGAAACCCTGCCCATCGACTTCCGGCAGGGCAACACGGACCGGCTTGCCGATGAGCTCGCGGTGCCCAACCAGTTCCAGATAGGCCGCGTTGGCCAGGTCGAAGACGTGATCGGGCCCGCGGAGTACCGCCATGATGCCGGGTGCCTGCTCGAACAGGCGCTGGAGCCGCTCGTTCTCCTCGATCCGGTTGCGCTCGTTGAGTACATCGGCCGTCGTTTCATTCACGGCGCAATACATGCCTGCGATTGCGCCGCTCTCATCGCGAACGGGCGAGTACGAGAAGGTGAACCAGGCCAACTCGTCGAAGCCCCTGCGGTTGATGGTCAATGGCAGGTTGGTATGGAACGAGGCTTCGCCATCCAGCGCCTGGACGATGATGGGGTGGATGTCGCTCCAGATTTCGCGCCAGATTTCCTCGAAACGACCACCCAGTGCCGAGGGATGCTTGCCGCCCAGGATCTCCGCGTAGGAGTCGTTGTAGAGAAACCCGAGTTCGGGGCCCCACGCGACGAACATCGGGAATTTCGAGTTGAGGATCAGCCCGACGACCGAACGCAGCGACTGCGGCCACCCGCCGGGATGGCCAAGCGGTGATGTCGACCAGTCGCGCGCGCGCATCATCGCCCCGACCTCACCGCCGCCCGACAGGAAAACGGGCACGCCCGGCTTATTCATGCATTGCACTCCGACTGCTTCAACGCGATGGGATCAGTCCGCAAGGCATCGCGGACATCAACGCCGCTCAATGGGGGTTCCGGATGATAGAAGCAAACGGTCGTTCAGTTTGATCCGTGGCCGGGGCCTGTCCAGATCCGAGGCCGCGGGCGATCCTGACTGCGCGGGCAGGTGGCCTGTCGATGTGGGACCCTTCGTTCGTCGCAGTGACGAAGGCTTCCAGAAACCGAAGGAGCAACGCCATGTCGTACATCGATGGTTTCGTGATGGCCGTACCGAGCACAAAGAAGGATCAGTTCATCGCGCACGCCAATGGCGCCGATTCGGTCTTCATGGAATGCGGCGCGACCCGCGTCGTGGAATGCTGGGGCGACGACGTCCCCGAGGGCAAGGTCACCGACTTCCGGCGCGCCGTGCAGGCACAACCCGACGAAACGGTTGTGTTCTCGTGGATCGAATGGCCCGACAAGGCAACCCGCGACGCCGGAATGGAGCGGGTCATGAAGGATCCACGGATGAATCCCGAGACCAACCCGATGCCGTTCGACGGCAAGCGCATGATCTTCGGTGGCTTTGCGCCGGTCACGGAGCTGGGCAAGACACACTGACCCGGCCCTTCCCACCCGTCGCGGTTTAGCATGGGGTCTTTCCGACTCCGGAGCTCCGCGATGCATCGTCCCCGCCTGTCTGCCGCGATCCTGCTGTGCCTGTCCGCCGCCGGCTGCGTGAACACCAACGTGTATCGGGAAACACCGCCCGCGCAACCTGCCGCGCCAGCACCAGCCTTGTCGTCGTATGCGCAGCAGCATGCGGGCGACTACGCCGTCGTCCCGCTGACGGCCGACCTGTCGGCCTTCGACGACAAGGGCAAGCGCATGCTGGCGCGCCTGGTCGAAGCGGCGCAGGTGACCGATGAGCTGTACTGGCTGCAGTCCTGGCCGGACCGGACGAGCCTGCTGGCCTCCGCGACCGATGCGGCGACGCGTGAACTGCTGACGCTCAATTTCGGGCCCTGGGACAGGCTCGACAACGACACGCCGATCGTACCGGGCATCGGCCCGCGGCCACCGGGTGGCGCCTTCTATCCAGAGGACATGACCAAGGCCGAGTTCGACGGCGCCAGGCTGCCCGACAAGGACTCCTGGTACACGCTGCTGCGGCGCGACGGCGGCGGACAGCTGGCCACGCTGCCTTACCACGTCGCCTATCGTCCGCAACTGGAGCGTGCGGCCGCGCTGTTGCGCGAGGCCGCCGCGCTGAGCGCCGATGCATCGTTCGCGCACTACCTGACGATGCGCGCCGACGCGCTGCTGTCCGACGATTTCCAGCCCAGTGACCTGGCATGGATGGACATGAAGACCAATCCGGTCGACATCGTCATCGGGCCGATCGAGACGTACGAAGACCAGCTGTTCGGCTACAAGGCCGCCTATGAAGGGCTGGTGCTGCTCAAGGACGAAGCATGGAGCGCGAAGCTGGCGCGCTTCGTGCGGTTCCTGCCGTCGCTGCAGCGCGGCTTGCCGGTCCCTGCCCGCTACAAGGCCGAGCGCCCCGGGTCCGCTGCCGACCTCAACGCCTATCGCGCGATCTATTACGGCGGAAATGCCAACGTCGGCGCCAAGACCATCGCCATCAACCTGCCCAACGACGAACAGGTGCAACTGCGCAAGGGCACGCGCCGGCTGCAGCTGGAAAACGTCATGCAGGCGAAATTCGACGCCATCATGTTGCCGATCGCGCGCCAGCTGATCGCGCCGGACCAGCTGCAGAACGTCACCTTCGATGCGTTCTTCCAGAACACGATGTTCCATGAAGTCGCGCATGGACTCGGCATCAAGAACACGCTCGACGGCAAGGGCACCGTGAGCGCGGCGCTGAAGGAATACGCGTCCAACTTCGAGGAAGGCAAGGCCGACGTCCTTGGCCTGTACATGGTCGATGCGCTGAGCCAGCGCGGCGAGCTCGACAAGTCCAGGCTGATGGACAACTACGTCACCTTCCTGGCCGGCACGTTGCGCTCGGTGCGCTTCGGCGCCAGCGACGCGCACGGCAAGGCGAACATGATCCGCTTCAACTTCCTCGCCGCGCGCGGCGCATTTTCCCGCGACCCCGCCGGCGGCCGTTACCGCGTCGACTTCGACAAGATGCAGTCGGCGATGAAGGCGCTCAGCGAAACCCTGCTGACCGTGCAGGGTAACGGCGACTACCCGGCCGCCAAGCTCATGACGGACACGATGGGCGTGGTGAAGCCTGAATTGGCCGCCGACCTGGCGCGGCTGAAGGATGCCGACATCCCGGTCGACATCCGCTTCGAGCAGGGGCTGGATGCACTGGGCCTGGCTCAGTACGCAACAGGCGCAGCAAGGCCATAGGGGCATCACCGGGTAGCGACGCCGAGCCATCGCAGGGACGGCTCGAGGCGCGTTCCGTCGGTCTCCAGGTTCGAGCTCGCACCTCAAAGTCCCGTGGTTGCGGGACCCGCAGTTGAGTTCATCGCACAATTGCACACCTTGCCTCGCATTGGATCGCACATGTTCCGCTCGTTTTCGCTCGCCTGCCTCCTGCTGTCCGCCTGCGGCCTCGTTCGCGCCGCCGAACCGCCGCTGCCGCAGGGCAAGGCCTACAGCGCGCCGGAATCGTAGCGGCAGCCGGTGGCGCCTGTGCGCGTCGCGGACCACACCTGGGCGATCGGCACGGCAGGCATCACCGCGCTGCTGGTGAAGACCCGGGACGGCGCGTTGCTGGTCGACGGCGGCCTGCCGCAGGTGGCCGACATGCTGCTGGCCAACTTGCGCACGCTCGGCGTCGCGCCGGGCGATCTCAAGCTGATCCTCGCCAGCCACGCGCACGGGGACCACGCCGGCGCGATCGCCGCGATCAAGCGCGCGACCGGTGCGCAGGTGCTCAACAACGCCGAGTCCGCCGTGCTGATGGCCAGCGGCGGTGGCAACGACATCCATTTCGGCGACGACATCCTGTACCCGCCCGTGCAGACCGACCGCATCCTGCATGACGGCGAAGTCGTGGCGCTTGGCGACATTCGCCTTACCGCGCACTTCATTCCCGGGCATACGCCAGGCAGCATCGCCTGGACCTGGGACGACACCCGCGATGGCAAGGCACTCCACGTCGCCTACGTCGACAGCCTGACCGCACCGGGCTACACGCTGGTCGGCAATGCGCGCTACCCGCGCATCGTCGACGACTTCCGCCGCAGCTTCGCCGCCGTCCGCGCCCTGCCCTGCGACCTGCTGCTGACGCCGCATGCCGACTCCAGTGGCTGGGACTTTGCCGAAGTCGCCCATCCGCATCGACGCCGATGACTTGCCAAACCTATGCCGACGGCGCCGAAGAAAGATTACAGACCCAAATCGGGGAGCAGACGACCCGACCAGCGCCCGGAAAGCCGGCGACCGCGGGGCGACTTTGATCTGCCCTGCGCGCTAGGCTTGACTCGCAGAGCGATGCCGCATCGATCATGCGTCCGCCGAAGTGACGGCATGCGGACTGCAGTGATCGCCACGCGGCCGTTTTGGCTGAAATGGAGAATCCCGCATGACGTCTAACGACACGACACCCATCGTATCGATCCGGAATGTCGGCAAGACCTACGCCTCCGGATTCAACGCGATCAAGGACGTCAGCCTCGACATCCGCCGGGGCGAGATCTTCGCGCTGCTGGGGCCGAACGGCGCCGGCAAGACCACGCTGATCAACATCGTCTGCGGCATCGTCAATGCAACGTCGGGCACGGTGTTCGTCGATGGCCACGACATCGTGCGCGACTCCCGGGCCGCACGCATGGCGATCGGGCTGGTGCCCCAGGAGCTGTCCACCGACGCGTTCGAAAGCGTGTGGGCGACGGTGCGTTTCAGCCGCGGCCTGTTCGGCCGGCCACCGGATCCGGCACACCTGGAGAAGGTCCTGCGCGCGCTGTCGCTGTGGGACAAGCGCGACAGCCGGATCATGGCGCTGTCCGGCGGCATGAAGCGCCGCGTCCTGATCGCCAAGGCGCTGTCGCATGAGCCGCGGATCCTGTTCCTCGACGAGCCGACCGCCGGCGTCGACGTCGAACTGCGCCGCGACATGTGGCAGATGGTGCGTGAGCTGCGCGAAAGCGGCGTCACCATCATCCTGACCACGCACTACATCGAAGAGGCCGAGGAGATGGCCGACCGCATCGGCGTGATCAGCAAGGGCGAGTTGATCGTGGTCGAGGACAAGCGCGTGCTGATGCGCAAGCTCGGCAAGAAGCAGCTGACGCTGCAGCTGCAGACGCCGCTCGGACGCATTCCCGATGCGCTTGCCGGGGAGCGGCTTGAACTCGCGGACGACGGCCACGCGCTGGTCTATACCTTCGACGCGCAGGCCGAGCAGACCGGCATCGCCACGTTGCTGAAACGACTCGGTGAACTGGGCATCGACTTCAAGGACCTGCATTCGAGCGAAAGCTCGCTCGAAGACATCTTCGTCAGCCTGGTGCACGCCAACGCACGCGAAGGTAACCCGTCCGGAGCGGCAGGCGGCGCCCGGGAGACGCGCGCGTGAACGCGCATGGCATCAACGTGCATGGCATCGGCGCCATCTACCGCTTCGAGATGGCGCGGACCTTCCGCACCATCACCCAGAGCATTGCATCGCCGGTGCTCTCGACGTCGCTGTATTTCGTTGTGTTCGGCGCGGCGATCGGCTCGCGCATGGGCCACGTGGGCGGCGTCAGCTATGCCGCCTTCATCATTCCCGGCCTGATCATGCTGTCGCTGCTCAACGAGAGCATCTCCAATGCGTCCTTCGGCATCTACATGCCCAAGTGGGCGGGCACGATCTACGAACTGCTGTCGGCGCCGATCTCCCCGATCGAGATCGTCATCGGTTACGTCGGCGCGGCGGCCACCAAGTCGGTCCTGCTCGGCGTGCTGATCCTGGTCACCGCGCGGCTGTTCGTGCCTTACACCATCGTGCATCCGTTCTGGATGGCGTGCTTCCTGCTGCTGACGGCGGTGACCTTCAGCCTGTTCGGTTTCATCATCGGCTTGTGGGCGGACGACTTCCAGAAACTGCAGGTGGTGCCGCTGATGGTCGTCACGCCACTGACCTTCCTGGGCGGCGCCTTCTACTCGATCAACATGCTGCCGCCGTTGTGGCAGAAGATCACCCTCTTCAACCCGGTGGTGTACCTGATCAGCGGCTTCCGCTGGAGCTTCTACGGGATGTCCGACGTCAACGTCGTCGTCAGCGCCGGCATGACGCTGGGCTTCCTGGTGCTGTGCCTCGTGGCGGTGTGGTGGGTGTTCCGGACGGGATACAAGCTCAAGGCGTGAGCCGGGCGACGACGCCACGCGTCTTCCATGCCGCGTTGTCGATTCCGGTCCCATCCAAGCGTCGCAGGCAAGCAACTCCCCAATCCAAGGACACTCCCCATGCCCAACACCGTCCGCCTCCATCGCGTGCTGCGCGCGCCGGCCGAGCGCGTCTACCGCGCCTTCCTCGATGCCGATGCCAAGGCCAAGTGGCTGCCGCCCCACGGCTTCACCGGCAAGGTCCATTCGCTCGATGCAACCGTCGGCGGAAGGTACCGGATGTCCTTCACCAACTTCTCGACCGGCCAGAGCCACGACTTCGGCGGCACCTACCAGGAACTGGTGCCGAACGAACGCATCCGCTACAGCGACCGCTTCGAGGATCCCAACCTGCCCGGCGAGATGATGGTCACCATCACCCTCAAGACGGTGTCCTGCGGCACTGAACTCAACATCGTGCAGGAAGGGCTTCCGGACGTGATCCCGCTCGAGCAGTGCTACCTCGGCTGGCAGCAATCGCTGGAACTGCTCGGGAAGCTGGTAGAGGCCGAAGTCCAGGGCTGACTTGGCGCGCTCCCCGGCGACGTGGCCATCGGATGGTCACAACCTACGCAGCAACCTCGCACACGCTCCGGACGCATCCGCGCAACCAGCGGTGAGCGGCATCGGCATCCATCCGCGGGTGCCAGAGCATCGACACCGGAATCTCCGGCGTGGATACCGGCAGCGCGAAGCTGTGCATTCCGGCGCGCAGGCTCCCGGTGTGCCGTTCCGGAACAGTGGCGATCAGGTCCAGGGCTCGGGCGAGTGCCAGCGCGGCTGCAAAACCGCCGACGATGGTGACGATTTCCCGCTCCATTCCAAGCGCCGCCAGCGCGTCATCGATCGGTCCTTTTTCGAATCCCCGTCGTGAGACGAGGATGTGCGCGCCGGATGCATAGCGCGCAGGTGTGATCGCACCCCGGGCAAGCGGGTGCTCCATGCGCACCACGCCGACGTAGCGATCGTCGAACAGCACCCGTGTGCGCACCTCCGGCCCCGTCGTCCCATCCACGACGCCGGTTTCCAGGTCGACCGTTCCGTCGCGAAGCGCCGTGCTGTCCTTGCTGGTTTTCTGCACGAAGCAAAGCCGCACGCCCGGCGCCTGCCCGCTGGCGCGCGCGACGAGATCCGGGCCGAAGTTCTCCACGAAGCCATCGCTGGTCCGCAGCGTGAACGTCCGGACGAGTTGGCTGAGGTCGAGCGTTTCGGCCGGGCGTAGCGCCGCCTGCGCCTGCTGCACGAGCGGGCCGACCCGCTCGCGCAATTCGAGCGCCCGGGGCGTGGGAACGAGACCGCGTCCAGCCCTGACCAGCAGCGGATCGCCCGTGGCCTGCCGCAACCGCGCCAGCGTCCGGCTCATCGCCGACGGGCTCAGCTTCAACCGTCGAGCCGCCCGCGCAACGCTGCCTTCGGCGAGCAGGACATCCAGCGTCATCAGCAGGTTGAGGTCAGGTGTCGCCACGCCCGGAACCTAACATGATCGGGCCGTGACATGGCGTCGCGTGCACGAATACAGTGCAGATGCTGCGTCTTCCGCCGCACCAGGCCGGCGACTACGCTCCTGAGGACACCATCGCTGGAGGAGCAACGTCGTGACACCCGGGTCGCAGTCGATAACGAGACGGAAGCCTTCAGTGCGATGGGGCCTGGCCAGCCTGTCGCTGTCGATGTTGCTGTCCTCGCTCGGCACCAGCAGCGCCAATGTGGCCTTGCCGACCCTGGCGCGCGTGTTCGGCACGTCGTTCCAGAATGTCCAATGGGTTGTGCTGGCGTATCTGCTGGCCATCACGACCCTGATCGTCGGCGTCGGACGACTGGGTGACGTCATCGGCCGCAGGCGGCTGATGCTGCTGGGGCTTGCGCTGTTCACGGCCGCCTCGGTCGTGTGCGGCATCGCGCCCACGCTCGGATCGCTGGTTGCCGCCCGCGCCGCGCAGGGCCTCGGAGCGGCGGTCATGATGGCCCTCACCCTGGCCTTCGTCGGCGAGACGGTTCCAAAGGACAAGACCGGGAGCGCCATGGGCCTGCTTGGCACGATGTCCGCCATCGGCACCGCGCTGGGGCCGTCGCTTGGGGGCTTGTTGATCGCGGGGCCAGGATGGCGGGCGATCTTCCTCGTCAATCTTCCGCTGGGACTGCTTGCCTGCGCCTTGGCTGATCGCCACCTCCCTGCCGATCGGCAGCAGGCAACCACGCATCGCGCCCGCTTCGATCATCCCGGCATGCTGCTGCTCGCCATGACACTCGCGTCCTACGCCTTGTCGATGACGTTGGGCCGCGGCCACTTCGGCCCGCTCAATGCGGCGCTGTTGCTGGCCGCCGCAATCGGCGTGGGGCTCTTTTTGCGCGTCGAGATCCGATCCCCATATCCGCTGATCCGATTGTCGATGTTCCTGGATCCAGTGCTCGGGGCGGCCTTCGTCCTGGGCGCCGTCGTCACCACGGTGCTGATGGCAACGCTGGTGGTGGGGCCGTTCTACCTTTCCGGCGCTCTTGCACTGGATACCGGGCGGGTCGGGCTCGTCATGTCATGCGGTCCGATCGTCGCGGCACTGACGGGCCTGCCGGCCGGCCGCGCCGTCGACCACTTCGGCGCACACCGCATGGGCCTGGTCGGGCTGGTGGGTGTCGCGACGGGCTGCGCCGGCCTGGCATTGCTGCCGGCGACGCTGGGGGTGGCCGGCTACATCGCGCCCATCGTCGTCATCACCGCCGGTTATGCGCTGTTCCAGGCCGCGAACAACACCGCCGTCATGACAAGCATCAGCACCGATCAGCGCGGCGCCGTGTCCGGCATGCTCAACCTGTCGCGCAATCTCGGCCTCATCACCGGCGCGTCAGTCA
>JBBRHT010000032.1:0-12830 GCA_038222295.1 Lysobacterales bacterium | reverse complement strand
ACCGGCACCTGCAGCACGGCACCACCCAGCGCGGCGATGTACACGATGCGGCCACCCAAGTTCAGCGCATCCAGCGTCGCGTCGAAATAGGGTGCGCCGACCATGTCCAATGCAACGTCGACACCACCGGCATCTTTCGCGATCGCACCGAAGTCCTGCGTCAGCGTGTCCACCGCGATGTCCGCCCCGAGCATCGTCGCCTGCGTGGCCTTCATCACTCCGCGCGCGGTTGCCAGCACCTGCGCCCCGGCTGCCTTCGCCATCTGGATCGCGGTGACGCCGATGCCGGAGGTGGCGCCATGCACCAGCAGGCGCTCGCCAGGCTTGAGCGCGCCGTGCTCGAAGACATTGGCGTAGACGGTGAAGATGGTTTCCGGCAATGCCGCGGCCTGGATGAAAGTCAGGCCGTGCGGGATCGGCAGCACATGGCGCGCGTCGGCGACGGCGTACTCCGCATATCCGCCGCCACCCAGCAGCGCGCACACGCGATCGCCGACCTTCCAGCGACCGGCGGCGACGACGATGTCGCCGGCGACCTCAAGCCCCAGTGTTTCCGGTGCGCCAGGTGGCGGCGGATAGCCGCCCTCGCGCTGCAGGATGTCCGGCCGGTTGATTCCGGCCGCGCTGACCCGGATCACCACTTCGCCGGCTCGCGGCACGGGCACGGGAACCTCGACCGGTTGCAGTGCCTGCGCGGTGCCCTTGCCGCCATGAATGGCGATCGCGGTCATGGTGGCGACGTTGGGCATGATGGGCTCCTGGGTGTGGAGGAGACAGCTTGCCGGATGCCCGTTCGCGATGATGCGAACGGGCCAAGGAATGACCGGCGCCCGGACCCGGATGCGTTGATCGAGACACCCGCCACGCAGGTCGCTGCGGGACATCGCATCCACTTCGGGAGTTCGCCATGCCCAGGACCATCCTCACCATTGCCATCTGTGCCGCGACGCTTGGGCCCGTCGCCCTGCTGTCCGCCGTCGCCGCCGAGACCGAGCCCTCCCGCCCGGCATCCCACGCCAGTGCCGCCAGCGACCAGGACATGGTGCGCAGCGCGATGCGCGCCGCGCCTGCCAAGCTTGGCGCCGGTGCCACGATCGTCGTCGCTAACACCGACGGCACCATGCGGACATTGCGACCAGGGACCAACGGGTTCACCTGCATGCCCGACAATCCGACCACCCCGGGGCCGGATCCGATGTGCATGGATCAGCCCGCCCTGCAGTGGGCCAACGCCTGGATGGGGCGCAAGCCGCCAGCGACCGGCAAGGTCGGGCTGATGTACATGCTCAGCGGCGGGACCGACGCCAGCAATACAGATCCCTATGCCACCAAGCCGGAGGCCTCGAACCACTGGATCAAGACCGGTCCGCACGTGATGATCATCGGCGCCGATGCCGCCTTCTACGCCGGATATCCGCGCACGGCCGATCCTGATACCGCATCGCCCTATGTGATGTGGCCCGACACGCCCTATGAGCACCTGATGGTGCCGGTCCACTAGGACGGCCACGCGATGGGCCGGATGAACCGGGCCCGTTGGCGTGTTCCCCTGTTCATGTTGGCGGGCCTAGGATCGGCAGCCTGACTCTCCAAAGGATCCATCCCATGCAACGATTCCTGCTGGCCACCGCGATATCGCTGACACTTCTGTCCACCGCTGCGATGGCCATGCCTGGCCACGGCGGCGAACACGGTCATGGCGACAACGCGCAGGGCGATCGCCATCATGATCGCGATCGCGATGGTCGTCGTTCGTATCGGCACGACCACTATTGGAAGCCCGCCCATCGCGTGCACCACGACAACGGCCTGCACCGTGGCCAGTACAAGTTCGCGCGCGGCGAGCGCGTGCCGGACATGTACAGGCAGCCGCGCTATTACGTCGAGGATTACCGCGTCTACCACCTCGCGCCGCCGCCGCGCGGTTACCGCTGGGTGCGGCCGGACGATGGCCGCTACCTGCTGATCTCGACGGCAACCGGCCTGATCTCGCAAATCCTCGGGTATTGATCCGCCCGGTTAAAAAAACCCCGCTTCGGCGGGGTTTTTTTTGGATCGGCGTTTGCCGGTACCCGCCATGCGCCTTCCCCGATGCCGCACGCGCGCGGCCGGGACTCGGCCAAGGCGGCGCGAAGCCCATGCTAGGCTCCGCGCACCATCGCACCGGAGCACTCACATGGGTACACGCCTGCTCATCGCCACCACGGCTCTCCTGCTCGCCAGCATCGCGCCAGCCCATGCTGCCGACGTGAACTGCACCCTGCACTACAACATGTCCGGCGGCGGCGCCTTCTACAAGCATTCGACAGGCACCGGCGAGGTATCCTGCAGCAACGGCCAGCGGCTTGCGGTGAGCATCGAATCCAAGGGCGGCGGTCTGACCTTCGGCCATTCCACCATCGTCGACGGGGTGGGCAAGTTCTCCGGGGTGGCGGACATCCATGACGTCATCGGTGGCTACGCGACGGCCGAGGCCAACGCTGGCGCGGGCAACGCGACCAAGGCGCAGGTCGTCACCAAGGGATCGATCTCGCTCGCCCTGACCGGCAAGGGCAGCGGCCATACGCTGGGCGTGTCGTTCGGCAGCTTCATCATCTCCGAGCGCAAGTAATCGCGGGAAGGCGGCGGCCGCGCAGCGGATGCTGCAACGGGCTGCTGCCGACCGTTGCCAATCGCGCACGACCCCAGTCAGGCAGGTGCGATTGGCCGATGGCCTAAACTGCGTCGATCGGCCGCGCCCGATGTCGCGCGCGAGCGCCGTCGCCATATCCCTGATTCGTCGCGTCCGTTGGAGAGCCCATGCGCAACTTCCCACCCGTCTCGCTGATTGGCGCCCCCACGGATATCGGCGCGGGCGATCGCGGCGCCGTGATGGGGCCCGAGGCACTGCGCATCGCGGGCCTGGGCGAAGCGCTGTCCGCTCGCGGCGTGGACGTCATCGATCGCGGCAACATCGATGGCCCGCGCAATCCGTGGCTCGGCCCAGTCGATGGCTATCGCCACCTGGAGCAGGTGGTGGCGTGGAACCGCGCCGTGATGGATGCGGTGGGCAGTGAACTTCGCCTGGGGCGCCTGCCGATCCTGATGGGTGGAGACCACTGCCTGGGGATCGGTTCGATCACCGCGGTGGCGGCGCACTGCCGCGATGCCGGCAAGTCGTTGCGCGTGCTGTGGCTGGACGCGCATGCGGACTTCAACACGCATGACGTCACGCCATCGGGCAACATCCACGGCATGCCGGTCGCCTGCCTGTGCGGCATCGGCCCCGATGCGCTCACCACGCTCGGTGGCAGTGCACCCGCGGTGCTGCCGTCGCAGATCCGCCAGCTCGGCATCCGCTCGGTCGATCCCGGCGAGAAGCGCCTGATCAAGCAGCACGCGCTGGATGTGTACGACATGCGTTACATCGACGAGGTCGGCATGAAACGCGCAGTGGAGCAGGCCTTGTCGGGCATGGACGACGACACCCACCTGCATGTCAGCTTCGACGTGGACTTCCTGGATCCGAGCATCGCACCGGGTGTCGGCACCGTCGTGCCCGGCGGCCCGAACTATCGGGAAGCCCAGTTGGTGATGGAAATGATCGCGGACAGCGGCCGCATGGGATCGCTGGACATCATGGAGCTCAACCCGGTGCTGGACACGCGCAATGCGACGGCCCTGCTCGCCGTGGACCTGGTCGAGAGCCTGTTCGGAAAATCCACCCTGATGCGCGATTGACCCATGCGCGCGGTCAACCGCCTGCCGCCGCCCAGCCGCTGCTGCGCATTCGTGCGATTCGTCCGGATTTCCTGAACGCCCGGCCCGGCGCAGCACGCTGTTTCCCGCTGACTCCACATGGGCTTCACGGGCGCCTGCGTTTCATTCACGGGTGGGCTGCCGACGGCCCTGGATATCCACCAGGAGAATTACAAGATGAAGCGACTGATTGCCTTGATGCTGATGGCGATGTTTTCCACGGCCACCCTGACCGCATGCAACACCATGGCCGGCGCTGGCAAGGACGTGCAGAAGGTCGGCGAAAAGGTCCAGGACAAGGCCCAGGATTGCAAGGACGGCAAGTGCTGAGAGGCGCCATGTCCCTGTTTTGACGGAGAACGCGCGTAGCAAGGACGCACGCGGGCCGGAGTAATCCGGCCCGCTTTTTTTTGCCTGGCCAATGGCCGGCGCGAGCGACAACGCGGTCACGAGCCGGGCGGATCGGCCACGAAACCCGACGGAAAGGCCGTCGGATTCCGGCCCGGGCCGGGAATGATGCCCATGGCCGCCAGGTTGGCGTTGTCGTCATAACGCAGCTGGATGACTTGCACCGGTCGCAGGCTCGCACGCAGGAATCCGGTGCGCCCGGCAGGCGACCATTCGCGCGCGCCGTGTCCGGTGCCGATCCGCTGTGCCGCGACCGCGCCTTCCGCGGCGTCGGTCGCATTCGCGGCGGGCGGTGACATCGCGGACTTGCGTTCGTCGCCACGCATGGCTTCCCGCGCGATCGTGGCGGGCTGCTCGACGACGGGTCGGGCTTCGTCGAAGACCGCGATGCCGATCACGCCGACGTTGTCCGGTCGGCCGGTGCGCGCCGCATACGAATCCGGCAGGTCGGTGAAGACGAACTGCGCCACGTCGTCCAGCGATTTGCGCCAGCCAGCGATCTCGGTGCTTTGCCAGGGTGCGAGCACGTAGCCGGCCTGCGAGGGATCCGCCGTCTCCCCGGTCACCGCATTGACGCCATCCACCGACAGCACGACCAGCACGCGCTCGCCGCTCTGGTTGCTCAGCCGGACGGCGTAGCGGTGGCCGGGCGTGCCAGGCACCCAGGTGTCGCCGTAGCGCCGGTACTCGGGGAGCCACTGGCCGCTGTCGCGATCGATGACGTCCAGCTGGATCAATGGGCGGGCGGCCACGGACGTGCAGGCGGAGGCGGACAGCAACAGCAGGGCGAACAGCAGTGGGTTGCGCATGGCGGGTTCTCGCTGGAAGGTCCAGCCTGTCAACGCACCACCGCATCGAAGGGGGTTGGCCTGCGGGTAAACTGCACGCCGCCCCCCCAACAACCAGCGTGCGCAGTGGCCGCAACGATCCCGACCCGCGTCCTCACCGGCATCACCACGTCGGGGACACCACACCTGGGCAATTACGTCGGTGCGATCCGGCCAGCAATCGCCGCCAGCCGCCAGCGTGGCGTGGAGAGCTTCTACTTCCTGGCCGACTACCACGCCCTGGTGAAGGTGCAGGAACCGGAACGCGTGCAGCGCTCGACGCTGGAGATCGCCGCGGCGTGGCTGGCATGCGGGTTGCAGCCCGAATCGGTCTCGTTCTACCGGCAGTCGGACATCCCGGAAATCCCGGAGCTGACGTGGCTGCTGACCTGCATCGCCGGCAAGGGCCTGCTCAATCGCGCGCACGCCTACAAGGCGGCGGTCGACCGCAATCGCAACGACGGCGAGGACGACGACGCAGGGATCAATGCCGGGCTGTTCCTCTACCCGGTGCTGATGGCCGCCGACATCCTGCTGTTCAACGCCAACAAGGTGCCGGTCGGTCGCGACCAGGTGCAGCACATCGAGATGGCGCGCGACTTTGCCCAGCGTTTCAACCATCTGTACGGCGAACATTTCGTACTGCCCGAAGCCGCCATCGAGGAGCAGGTGGCGACGCTGCCCGGACTTGACGGCCGCAAGATGAGCAAGAGCTACGACAACACCATCGCGCTGTTCGCCCCACGCGGGGAGCTGAAGAAGCAGATCCAGTCGATCGTCACCGACTCGCGCCTGCCCGGCGAGCCGAAAGATACGGAAGGTTCGGCCCTGTTCCAGATCTACCAGGCGTTCGCGAGCGCCGACGAGACCACCGACATGCGCGCGGCCTTCGCCGACGGCATCGGCTGGGGCGACGCCAAGCAGCGCCTGTTCGCGCGCATCGACGCCGAGGTCGCGCCGCTGCGCGAGCAGTACGAATCGCTGATCGCGCATCCGCAACGGATCGAGGCGCAGTTGCGTGACGGTGCGCAGCGATTGCGCGAGCGTTACGCGACCCCTCGCCTGCGTGCGCTGCGCGAAGCGGTTGGGCTTCGGGATCTTTCGACTGCACCTATCACTGCACAACTCGCCGCGACGCTTGAGCCAGCAATCCTGACATCGACGGCTCGCGTCACGAAACCAGTTGCCGTCTTCAAGCAATACCGCGAAACCGACGGCAAGTTCTACTTCAAGCTGGTCGATGGCGACCGTGTGCTGTTGCAGAGCAGCGGCTTCGATTCCCCGAAGGATGCTGGTGCGCGCGTCGGCAGGTTGAAGCGCGGCGAATTCGGCGAAGGCGACATCAGTTTGACGCTGGGCGCCGGAGTGGATGCCGAAGAAGTCCAGGCCGCGCTCGCGGCCATCGCCACAGCGGAGGCCGACGCGAAGTGAGGCCGGTGTTTCAGCCGAACCTGGCCGTGTTGCTGGTCGCGCGGTGGTTCCTGATCCTGGCGGTGTTGGACTGGCTGTATCCGCGACGGCCGCACTGGCGGTTGCGCTCATTGCATTCGTACTGCGTTGGGCGCATGCCTAAGCTGATCGGCATTACGGCCAGATGTGGCCGCAGGTGCTGCCGACGTCGGTCGGCTACGGCATGTTCCTGACCGTGATGGGCTGCACCCCGCCGCGGCGGAACTCGCCCGCTACATCAATCGGCCGCGCCGCCGCGCGCTGCGGCACTCGCTTGCGGCTGTGAGGGATGCGATACCGAAGGCCGTCACGGCCAGACGTTCGGTGCTGCGCCTTGCTCGGGATGCTTCATGCGCACGACGCAGAATCGCTGGCCGGTGGGCGCTTCCATCACCCACCACCGCTTCACGAATCCGATTTTCTTAGCGCCCAGCGCTTCCAGCCGTGCGGCTTCCGCATCCAGGTCATCGGTCTCGATGTCCAGGTGCACGCGCGAGGGGTGCTGCACCTTTTGTACTTCGATGTGCAAGCCTGACGGGCCTTGGAGGAACTCGACGTATTCCGCGTCGCCCTCGACCTGCTTGTCGCCGACCTGCAAGCCGAGCGCTCCACTCCAGAACGTGGCCGCGGCATCGATGTCGCCGGTCTGGCAATCGATGATGAATCCGGCAAGTCGGCTGCGATGTGCCACGGGATGTGCTCGTCGGCGATGGCGGGCCAAGGCCCGCGATGTGTCAGTTCGGCTGGGCCAGGTCGTCCAGCAGCGCCTTCAGGAAGCGTGCGGCTTCGGCACCGGTTGCTGCGCGATGATCGAAGGTCAGGGAGATCGGCATGCGTCGATGCACCTCGATGCCGCCCATGACCGCGACCACGTCATGCACGAGTTTGCCGGCGCCGACGATCGCAACCGTCGGCGGCACCACCACCGGCGTCGCGTAGCGGCCGGCGAACATGCCGAAGTTCGACAGCGAGATCGTGTAGCCAGCCAGTTCCGACGCCGGGATGCTGCGATCCTCGACCTGCGCGCGCAGGCGCTGGATGGAGCCGCGGATGCCGGCGGCGTCGAGCATGTCGGCATTGCGCAGCGCGGGCACGAATAGACCGTCGTCGGTGTCGACCGCGATGCCGATGTCCACCTGCGGATGCAGCGTACGCACGAGCTTGTCGCCGTCGAACCAGGCGTTGAGCGCCGGCACCGCCTTGCAGGCGGTGACGATCGATCGGATCAGGCGCGCGGTGATGTCCTGCTTGCCGATCCAGGCATGCAGGTCGGCGTCGTCGCACAACGTCGTCGGCACGACCTTGGCATGCGCGTCGGCCATGACCCGCGCCATGTTGCGGCGCACGCCCTTGAGCTGCTCCGGCTGGCCGCTGGCCTGCACGCCCGGCGGTTGTGTGCGCATCGGGCGCCCGGCGGCCGACATCGGCGTGCGTTGGCCGGCTGCCGCGGGAGCGGCCGCCGCCGGCATTGGTCCGCGCGAGGCTGGCGTAGCGCCGGCCCTGGCGGAGCCATCGGCGGCAGCGAGCTTCACGTCGCCCATGGTGACCACGCCGTCGGCGCCGGTTGCACGCACGCGCGCCACGTCGACGCCGAGCTTGCGCGCCAGCGCGCGCACCGCCGGCATCGCCTTGATGCCACCGATCGCGGTCGCCTGTTCGCTGCGGACGGTATCGGACGACTGCATCGCACCGACCACGGTGCCGGCGTCATTGCGCTTCTCGCCCGGCTCGCCGGCCGGGGCCGCCGTGCCGGCGGCATGGATGGTGCCGCCCTCATCGGATGCGATCACCTTGTCTCCGTTGCCGGGCGCCTGCCTGCCGGCCCCGCCGTGGGTCTCCTGCGCCATCGCCGGCGCGCCACCGTGGTGGTGGCCGGTGTCCTGGCCTTCGGCGCGTTGCGGCATCGAAGGATCGAGCTCGAACTCGGCCAGCATCGCACCGGTGGTGATCACGTCACCCTCGCCGCCCGCCAGCCGCAGCACCTTGCCCGACACCGGCGACGGGACCTCGACCACGGCCTTGGCGGTTTCCATCGAGACGAGGCTGTCGTCCAGGCGGATGGTGTCGCCGACCTTGACGAACCATTCGACGATGGTGGCGTCCGGCAGGCCTTCGCCAAGGTCGGGAAGCAGGAATTGTTTGGTCGCCATGTTGGTGTTTTCCGTAGGGCGGGTTTTAACCCGCCAATGGTGTTTCCTGCCGATGTAACCCGCACACAATGTTGGTCATTCGGGGCAGGCGGGTTTCCGGGCGCGCGGCGGCGCGTCGGAGGTGTTCGCAACTGGGGGCCATTCGCGGCGCCCCCTACGACAGCGCCATCGCGCGTTTGGCGGCGGCGACGATCTTGTCCACGCTGGGCAGGTACTTCATCTCCAGCCGGAACAGCGGGATGTGGGTGTCGTAACCGGTGACGCGCTCGACCGGCGCGACCAGGTCGAACATCGACTCCTCGGCCAGGCGCGCGGCGATCTCGGCGCCGAATCCGGCGGTCTTCGCCGCTTCGTGCACGATCACGCAGCGACCGGTCCTGGCCACCGACTCGGCGATCGTGGCGAAATCCAGCGGCTTGAGCGTCGCGACGTCGATCACTTCGGCGCTGATGCCGTCCTTCGCCAGCGCGTCGGCGGCTTCCAGCGTTTCCTTGACCTGCGCGCCCCACGTGACGAGCGTCAGGTCGCTGCCGTCACGCAGCACGTAGCAGACGTCGAGCGGCAAGGCCTCGCCATCGTCCGGAACGATCTCCTTGTACTGCCGGTAGATGCGCTTGGGTTCGAAGAAGATCACCGGATCGGGCTCGCGGATCGCGGCCAGCAGCAGCCCGTAGGCACGCGCGGGCGAGGACGGCATCACCACGCGCAGGCCGGGCACGTTGGTGAAGATCGATTCGTTGGCTTCGGAATGGTGCTCCGGCGCACGGATGCCACCGCCCCACGGCACGCGCAGCACCATCGGGCAGGTCAGGCGACCGCGCGTGCGATAGCGCATGCGCGCCGCATGGCAGACGATGAAGTCGACCATCGGGTACATGAAGCCGTCGAACTGCGCCTCGGCGACGGGTTTCATGCCCTGCGATGCCATCCCCACGGTGAGGCCGGCGATGGTGGTTTCGTCCAGCGGCGTGTCGAGCACGCGTTCGGGGCCGAAGGTCGCCGACAGGCCCGCGGTCGCGCGAAACACGCCGCCGTTGACACCCACGTCCTCGCCGAGCACGACCACGGCCGGGTCGTTGCGCATCTCGTAAGCCAATGCCTGGGTGATCGCCTCGATCAGGGTGATGGCCGCTGGCGCGGCGGCGGCTGGTGCTTGATCAGCCATTGCGCTTCTCCAGTGCGGCCTTGTCCAGCGCCATTGCGTCGGCGCGTTGGGCCAGCAGGTCCGGTGGTGGATCGGCGTAGAGGTAATCGAACATGGCCTCGACCGGCTGCACCTTCGACTCCAGGTAGGCGTTGATCTCGACATCGACCAGCTTGCCGCACTCCTCGAGCCAGGCTTTCTCCTGCACCTCGGCCCACAGCTTCTTCGCCGTCAGGAAGTCGCGCAGGCGCAACATCGGCTCGCGCGTCCACCCGGCCTTGACCTCGTCCTCGCCGCGGTAGCGGCGCGCGTCGTCGGCGGTGGTGTGGTCGTGCAATCGATAAGTCATGAATTCGATCACGCTGCCGCCCTCGCCCTTGCGTGCGCGCTCGCTGGCGCGGCGCATCGCCTCGAGCACGGCGATCAGGTCGTTGCCGTCCACCTGCAGGCAATGCAGGCCACCGGCAAGCCCCTTCTGCGCCAGCGTCTCGGCGCCGGTCTGCGCGGAGCGCGGTACCGAGATCGCCCAGCCGTTGTTGATCACGCACAACACCAGCGGCAGCTTGTACGCACCGGCGGAATTGACCGCGGCATAGAAGTCGGCCTTCGACGAGCCGCCGTCGCCACAGCAGCTGACCGCGATCCGCGGCTCCTTGCGCAGCTTGAACGCCAGCGCCGCGCCGGCCGCCATCAGGCACTGGGTGGAAATCGGCACGCACCAGGGATAGTCGTTTTTCGGACCGGCGAAGTCATTGCCGCGCTCGTCGCCGCCCCAGTACATCAGCACTTCGCGCGGACGTACGCCGCGCATGAACTGCGCACCGTATTCGCGGTAGCTTGGCGCGAAGACGTCTTCGGGCCGCATCGATGCGCCAATGCCGACATGCGTGGCTTCATGGCCCAGCGACGCGGCGTAGGTCCCCAGCTTGCCCGTGCGCTGCAGCGCGATCGCCTTGGTGTCGAACACCCGCACGTACAGCATCTGCTTGAACAGGGGCAGCAGCGATTCGGGCTTGAAACCCTTGGGGAGATCCGTGACCAGCTTGCCGTCCGGGGCCAGGTACTGGAGGTATTCGATGTCGAAATGCGCGGCGATGGTCATCCGTGGGGCCTGATGTCGCAGAGCCGTGATGATAGCGAATCGGGCCGCGCAGGGTCCACGAAGGGGCAGCCCGGACGCGCCCCGGACCCCGGGGCCGGGCGCTTTGCCGCGTAGAATTGCGTGATGAACAGGACCGCGCGATGAGCATCGACAACAACGAGCGGCCGCTCGAGGCAGGTATCCACACGGACCTTGCCGGGCGCATCACCTATGCCGGTTACCTGCACCTGGACCAGCTCCTGTCCGCGCAGCAACCCTTGTCCCAGCCGCCACACCACGACGAGATGCTGTTCATCATCCAGCACCAGGTGTCGGAGCTGTGGATCAAGCTGCTGATCCACGAGTTGCGCGCCGCGATCACGCACCTGCAAGGCGACCAGCTGGGGCCCTGCCAGAAGATCTTCGCCCGCGTGAAGACGGTGCTGCGGCAACTGACCGAGATGTGGTCTGTGCTGGAAACCCTCACGCCCTCCGAGTACATGGAGTTCCGCCACATCCTCGGGCCGTCGTCCGGTTTCCAGTCGGTGCAGTACCGGACCATGGAGTTCCTGCTGGGCAACAAGAATGCGGCGATGCTGTCGGTGTTCGCGCACGATCCCGAGGGCAGCCAGGTGCTGCGCGAGGCGCTCGAGGCGCCGAGCCTGTACGACGAGGCGCTGGCGTTCCTGGCGCGACATGGCCATGCGGTGCCAGGGGCCCACCTCCAGCGCGACTGGTCGCGGCCGCACATCTTCGACGCTGCGCTGGTGCCGATGTTCGAGCGGATCTACGCCGACAGCGACACGTACTGGGTCGCCTACCAGTTGTGCGAGGACCTCGTCGACCTGGAGACGCAGTTCCAGCTGTGGCGATTCCGCCACATGCGCACGGTGATGCGGATCATCGGCTTCAAGCGCGGCACGGGTGGCTCCAGCGGCGTCGGCTTCCTGAAGCAGGCACTGGACCTGACCTTCTTCCCCGAACTGTTCGAGGTGCGCACGGCGATCGGGGAGCCGCCGCCAAGCACGTGACCGCAGCGGCTTGACGCGCAAGCTCCTGCTGCACTGCACCAGTCGCTGGTTTGACGGATCGCGCCGCGCCGGGCGATCCTCGCCCGTCACGCCGACACGCGTCATTGCGATCACAAGGGGAACTGCATGAGCACCAACATGCCATCGAACGCCGCCGAGCCAATGGGTCCACCCATCCAGGGCGTGTCGTCCGGACAGGCTGCCCCGCCAAGTTTCCCGCAGATGCTCGGCCACCCACGGCCGCTGTGGATGCTGTTCATGACGGAGTTCTGGGAGCGTCGCATGACAGCAGGAACAGTCAAGGCCATCTCCGGCGATTTTGTCACGGTGCAGACCGCCGATGGCACGAGTGCGGGCTACACCATCAACAGTCAGAGCCAGCTCACGAAAAATAACCAGCCGGTGTCTTTCTCTGCGCTGAAAGTCGGCGACCGCGTGAAGCTCTACTTTGCAGACCTCTATGCCATGACACCAAAAAAGGTCGAGATCGAAGGCCCTGAACAGTTGGTCCAAGGCGTATACACAGGCAAGGTGGCCCAGATTAACGGCATCAATGGCCTCATCTCGCTGAAGGATCCGTCGCTGCTTAAAAATGGCCAGTGGGCCGCTACAGGCCAGTACATGCGGGATTTCTACATTACGCCAACTGCCTCCATTTACGCACAGGGCCGAAAAATCACGATCAATGACCTAAAGAACTATTACCTCAACGGCGAAGTATATATTGCCCTGAAGGATGGCTACACCAAGCCGGAAGCAATTCGAATCGTTGTCAAGAACGGCGGCGAACGCCAATATGCCAGCGGCGTGAACAAAGTGGATCAATCCCTCGGCCGGTTTGAGCTTGATAACCGGACCAATGTGGATTTCAATGCCGGCACCATCTTCCTGCGCGATGACCGCCTTGTCGATATGTCAAACCTATCTCCACAGGACAGTGTTTCTGTGGTAGCCAATTATCAAACAGGCCTCACACAAGCGGCCGTCGTAAGCCTGAATGGC
>JBBRHT010000031.1:0-12869 GCA_038222295.1 Lysobacterales bacterium | reverse complement strand
TGGCGACGGGCGGCAGGCCGGCGACCTCGTCCTCTTTCGGCGCGGTCGCGGTCGGGACCACGGTCAGCGTGTAGTCGCCCTTGGCCAGCCACTTGCGCGCGGCGGCGAGCACGTCCGCGGGCTTCGCCTGCTGGTTCCAGGCCAGGTCCTGCTTCCAGGCGTCGGGATTGTCCAGGTACACCTGGCCCTCCGCCAGCGCCACGCCCTTGCCAGCCGCCCGCTCCAGTCCGCGGATGGTCTGTGCGCGACCCATCGCCTGGCGTTGCGCGAGTTCCGCGGTGCTGGGGCCCTTTTCGAGGAATTTCGCCCATTCCTCGGCGATCACGGCCTCGACGCGCTTGGGATCGACTCCCTGCTTGACGTCCGCCTGCAGCGTGAACTGGCTGACGAGTTCGAACGGCGTGATGCCGACGGAGACATCGTCGACGAGCTTGTCCTGGTAGACCAGGCGCTGGTACAGGCGCGAGGTCTTGCCGCCGCCGAGTACGTCGGCGGCGAGGTCGAGCAGGGTCAGGTCGCGCTGGCCGCGCGCCGGCACGTTCCACTCGCGATAGATGCGCGTCTGCGCGACACGGTCGTCCATCTGGTCGCGGGTCGAGGCCATGCGCGGCGCCACCCATTGCTGCTGGTGCGCCACCGGCGGTCCGGCTGGGATGTCGCCGAAATACTCGAGCATCTTGGCCTTGGCGGTGGCGGCGTCGATGTCGCCGGCCAGCACCACCGTGGTGTTGGCCGCGCCGTAATAGGTGCGGAACCAGGTCTTGACGTCGTCCAGCGACGCCGCGTTGAGATCGGCCATCGAACCGATGGTGTCGTGGTGGTAGGGATGGTTGGCGGGAAAGGTCTGCAGCAGCATGCGCTCGTCGACACGGCCGTAAGGCTGGTTCTCGCCCTGGCGTTTTTCGTTCTGGACCACGCCGCGCTGCTCGTCCAGCGTCTTCTGGTCGATCGCGCCGAGCAGGTGGCCCATGCGATCGGATTCCATCCACAGCGCCATGTCCAGCGCGGTCGTGGGCACGGTCTCGTAGTAGTTGGTGCGATCGAACCAGGTCGTGCCGTTCTGCCCCGTCGCGCCGGCCTGCTCGAACGGCGCGAAGTATTCGCCCTTGTGGTTTTCCGAGCCGTTGAACATCAAGTGCTCGAACAGGTGCGCGAAGCCGGTCTTGCGCGCCGGTTCGTCCTTGGAGCCGACGTGGTACCAGACCGCGACCGACACCACCGGCGCCTTGCGGTCCTCGTGCACCAGCACCGTCAGCCCGTTGGGCAGGATGAAGCGCTGGTAGGGGATGTCCAGCGCGGTCGCGTCCTGGCGCGCCAGCGCCGGCGTCGACACCACGCCCCCGGCCAGGGCGACGCCAATGGCAAGCAGCAGCGCCCCGGAGCGGAAACGCAGGCGAACGCGGGCAACAGCGGCGGAACGTTGACGGGCAGCAGGCATGGACGACTCCGGGGGCAAGGGATGTGGCGGCGGGTCAGGATGAAGGTGCCGACCGGGCATCCTAGCCGCAGCCGCACCGAGGGGCACTAGGCCACAAGTCCCGCGCCGGCCCGGCATGACGACGCATGGACACGACGGCGCGCAGTCTGTGTCGATGCCGAAGCCTCCTGCGCACTGCCTGGTCACCGGCGCCAATCGCGGCATCGGACTGGAATGGGTCCGCCAGTTGCTCGCGCGCGGCGATCGCGTGGTGGCGACCGCGCGCCATCCGGGCAAGGCCAATGCGCTCAACGCGCTGGCCGGCGAATACCCCGGTCGGCTGCACGTCCTGCCGCTGGACGTCGCCGATCCACGCGCGATCGCCGAACTGCAGCGCGAACTGCTGCTGCTCAGCGACGACGGCGAGCAGGATCGCCTGGACCTGCTGGTCAACTGCGCCGGCGTGCTGCATTCGGGCGAGCGCTTCGGCGCGGTCGAGGCCGCGACGCTCGACGACAGCTTCCGAACCAACGCGATGGGACCGTTCCTGCTGGCGCAGGCGCTGGCGCCACGACTGGCCGATGGCGCACGCGTGGCCAACCTCAGCTCGCAACTGGGGTCGATCGCCGGACTCACGCGTTTCGGCACCCCCAGCTACAACATCAGCAAGGCCGCGCAGAACATGGCCACCGCGTTGCTGGCCGCGGCCTTGCGTCCGCGCGGCATTGTTGTCGTCGCATTGCATCCGGGCTGGGTGCAGACGGACATGGGCGGCGCCGGCGCGACGGTCACGCCGACCGCATCGGTGCATGGCTTATTGCGGGTGGTCGAGGGATTGAAGCAGGCCGACAGCGGCAGCTTCCTCGATTGGCGCGGTGAAGTCCTACCATGGTGATCTGACCAATCGCGCCCGATGTGCGTCGGCGTTATCCGGCACCGCCGGATCAACGCCGACAGATATCGCGGCGCGCAGCGCCCGGGATATCCGATGTTCGACGTCATCCTGCACCAGCCCGAGATCCCGCCGAACACCGGCAACGTCATCCGCCTGTGCGCCAACACCGGTGCGCGGCTGCACCTGGTCGAGCCGCTGGGTTTCGCGCTGGACGACGCCCGGCTGCGGCGCGCCGGACTGGATTACCACGAGTACGCCGCGCTGACGGTGCACGCATCGCTCGCGGCGGCCTTGTCGGTCATCGCAGCGCGCGGCCAGGCGCGCATCTTCGTGCTCAGCACGCGTGGCGGCACGCGATACGACTCGCCGCGCTATCGCGCTGGCGACGTGTTCGTGTTCGGCTCGGAAACGCGCGGATTGCCGGCGGATGTCATCGACGGCGCACCCGAAGCGCAGCGCCTGCGCCTGCCGATGCAAGCCGGAAGCCGCAGCCTCAACCTGTCCAACACGGTGGCGGTGGTGGTGTACGAAGCGTGGCGACAACAGGGTTTCGCCGGCGGCAGCTGAGCGGGTCAGCCCGGTTCGTCGATCGGGTATTCGGCTTTCTGTTCGCGCGCGAGCAGGTTTTGCATGGCCTGCGCGGGGGTCATCTGGCCATGCAGCACCGACTGCACCGCGCTGGAAATCGGCAGCTCGATGCCATGGCGCGCGGCTTGCCGCATGACTTCATCCACGGTCTGGATCGATTCGACCACCTGGCCGATCTCGCGCACCGCTTCGACGATCGACTGCCCGCGGCCCAGTGCCAGCCCGAGCCGGCGATTGCGCGACAGCTCGCCGGTGCAGGTCAGCACCAGGTCGCCGAGTCCGGCCAGGCCCATCAGGGTTTCGGCACGGCCGCCGATCGCGGCATTGAGCCGCAACATCTCGTTGAGTCCGCGGGTAATCAGTCCGGTACGGGCATTGAGGCCGAGGTTCATGCCGTCGGCCGCGCCGGTCGCTACCGCCAGCACATTCTTCATCGCGCCGCCGAGTTCCGCGCCGCGCATGTCGCTGCCGGTGTAGACGCGAAACGTCGGTCCGTGCAACACGTTGGCGACGGACTGCGCGAATGCCGCGTCATCCGAATGCACGGTCAGGGCAGTGGGTAGCCCGGCGGCGACTTCCTTGGCGAAGGAAGGGCCGGTGACCACCGCCAGTGGAACCTGCGGACCCAGTACCTCGGCCGCGACCTCGTGCAGGAAGCGGCCGCCGCCCGGCTCGAATCCCTTGGTCGCCCAGGCGACGCCCGCGTGTGCCGGCCGATGCGGCGCCAGCGCGCGAAGGGTCTCGGTGAACGCATGCGAGGGCACCACCACCAGCACCAGGTCGGCGCCGCGCATGGCCGTGGCCAGGTCCGTGGTGGCCTGCAGCGTGTCCGGCAGGCGGATGCCAGGCAGGTAATGCGGGTTTTCGTGGCGGGCGTTGATTGCCTCCACCACGTCGTGGTCACGTCCCCAGAGGATCGGCTGATCCCCATGGCGGGCGATCAGGGCCGCCAGCGCGGTGCCCCAGGAGCCCGCGCCAAGAACCGCCACCGAGCGCGCGACCGGCGGCGCCATGCCTGCTGTCATGCGCGGCGCCGCGTGTCAGGCGTTGCCGGCCGTTTCGGCGCCGGCCAGGCCGTCGCTCTGCGGCTGCTCCTGCGCCGCGCGCTGGCGCACGCTCTCGGCATACAGCGCCTCGAAGTTGATCGGCTGCAGCAGGAACGGCGGGAAGCCGCCGGCGGTGATCAGGTCGCTGACGGTCTGGCGTGCGTAGGGGTAGAGCGCGTTGGGGCAATGCGTACCCAGCATCACTTCCAGCGTGATCTCGTCGAAACCCGACAGCCCGAACACGCCGGCCTGCTGCACTTCGGCCAGGTAGGCGGTCTTCTCGCCGATGGTGCAGGTGAGCGTCACGCCCAGCACCACTTCGAAGGCTTCGTCGGACAGGCGCTGGACCTGCTGGTTGAGGTTCATCTGCAACTGCGGCTGGCCCTGCTCGTTGAAGACCTGCGGGGTGCCGGGCGCCTCGAAGGACACATCCTTGATGTAGAGCTTTTCGACGGTGAACGAGGGGCCGGTCGGCGCGGCGCCGTTACCGGTGGGGGTGTCTTGAGCGGACATCGGAAACTCCAGCGAAATTCAGGGAATCGGGAATTATGTCATGGCACTGCCATGGCACCGGAAGGCCAAACGCGCGCAGGCGGATGTCCGCAGCGCGCGGAGGCGCGGCAAAACCCGCGGCACGCGAGTTCAGTCGCGGCGCCCTTTCGCCAATGGCAGGTCGGCCTGCTGCCAGCCGCCAACGCCGCCATCGAGCACGTAGACCCGCTCGAAGCCGGCCTTGTGCAGGCGCCCGGCGGCCGATGCGGCCGTCTGGCCGGACTTGCACACCAGCACCACCGGCAGCGACCGGGCGGCCGCCAGCTGTTTGTTTTCCGGGTCGAACTGGCTCATCTGCACGTTCTTCGAGCCGGGAATGTGGCCCTTTTCGAAGTCCGCCAGCGGTCGCAGGTCCACCACCAGGGCGTTGTCGCGATTGATGAGCGCTGTCAGTTGCGCTGGCCCGATGCCCTTGTAGCCGCGGAACAGGCTGGCGACCTCGTTGAAGATGATGGCGATGGTCAGCCCGGCCAGCGCCAGCGACAGATAGGGGTGCGCGCTGGCAAACGCCAGCAGTTCGGATTGGGTCACGGGAGTGGTTGCGGACGCGTCGGCGGGCACGCGGGGCGGCGATTGTCGCCCAGCGCCGACGGGGGCGCAAAGCCGGGCGCCAGCGCCGGTGCGCCGGCGGCTATCGCGCCTGGCTTAGATCCGGCAATCCCACTGTCAGCCACCAGGTCTTGGCGACCGGATCGTAGCGCCAGAGTTCGGTATAGCGGACCTGGTGCTCCACCAGCGTGTTGCGGTTGATCACGCCGATCTCGATTTCGCGCGCGGCGGTGTCGGTCGTGCCCTGCGCGCCGAGATCGTGGTAGCCCGATACCTGCAGCTGCTTGTAGCGCTCGAAGTCCAGGTCGCTCATCGGATGGGCGCTGCGGAACGCCGGTTCGACCATGTTCCAGGCACCCTCGAAGTCGCCCCAGCGGATCGCCGCCGAATACGCGTATTGCGCCTGTTGTAGCGCCTGGCTGCGGTCCATCCGGCCTGCCGTCGCGCACGCGGACAGCAGCAAGGCCAGCAACAGGGGAAACCAGCTCTTCAACAGGCGCATCGCGGACTCCGTGGGCGGTTCATGCCGGATCGTACCCGTTGTCGATGGCGACGAAGCGCGCCGCGCAATCGGCGGCAACGCCGTGGCCGCCGGGCAAGGCCACCCAGGCGGCGATGTGGATGCTGGCGCGACCGCGTTCGCGCAGCCGCGCCAGGAAGGCATCCCACGACGCGCCTTCGGCCAGCCGTGCGCCGGCATCCAGGTCCGCATACAGCGGTGCGCGGTAGCGCAGCTGGGTGTCGGCGACGAACACGTCGGCATCGACGCCCGCCTGCTGCAGGCGCAGGTTCACCAGTCCCCAGCCAGCCAGTGTCATCAGCGAGGCCAGGCTGCCGCCGAAGGCGCAGCCTTTGTCGTTGATGTTTGCCGCCAGCGGCGCATGCAGCCGCAGGCAGTCGCCGTCGAAACCGGCGGTGCGCAGGCCCAATGCCGCCACCGGCGGCATGGCCTGGAGCAGCGCTTCCAGCGAAGCGAGCGTCGCGTCCACGTGCATTGGCTATCCTGCGGTCATGTCCAGGACCGCGCTCGCCGGATGCTACGTGATCTCCCTGCGACCGGTCGGTGACCACGCCGCGTTGCGCCGCGCCGCGGCAACGCACGGTGCCCGCGTGCTGGCGCTGTCGCCGTGGAGACTGCTGCCGCGCGACGACGCCGCCACGCGCCAGCAGCTGCAGGGCGCGCTGGACTGCGAACGCGTGCTGTTCACCAGCCCCGCCGCGGTGCGCGCGGCGCAAGCGTTGCAGGCCCTGGCTGCTCGTCCCGGGCAGGCCTGGCTTGCGGTGGGAGTCGGCACCGCCGATGCGCTGCGTCGTGCCGGCGTCGGCGACGCCATCGCTCCGCAGCGCATGGGTAGCGAAGGTCTGCTCGCCCTGCCGGCCTTGCGCGACGTGCGCGGCTGCTGCATCGGCCTGGTGACCGCGCCCGGTGGGAGGGAGGTCATCGGCCCCGCGTTGCAACAGCGCGGGGCCGGGGTGGTCCGCGCCGACGTCTATATCCGCGATCCGGTGCCATTGTGGCCACGCAGCATCGACACGCTGCGCACGATGGACGCGCCGGCATGGCTGGCGCTGAGCAGCGGCAATGCCGTCCAGGCGACCATGGCCGCGCTGCCCGCGGCCGCGTTGCGCAGCTTCCTGCAGGCGCGCGTCGCCGCGGCCAGCGAGCGGCTGGCCGCACTGGCCCGCGAGCGGGGATTTGCCGATGTCGTCGTGGCGGCCAGTGCCAGCCCGCGTGACCTGGTGGCGTGCATGGCATCCGCTAGCATGTCGCTCCCCCGCCTGCCGGTCCCGATGTGAGCGATCCCACACCTGCCGTGTCCCAACGACGCAGCTTGCTTCCGCTGCTGTTCGGCTTGGCATTGCTCTTGCTGCTGGCCACGGGGGGCTGGCGCGCCTGGCAGTGGCGCAACGCGCGGATCGATGCGGAGCGGGTCCACGCCAGCGAGTTTGCCCGTCAATGGCAGGCGGTGGAGTCGCGCATCAACGCGCTGCGCAAGGACCAGCGCGCGCAGGCACAACGACTGCAGCAGGCCGACGCGACCAACCGCATCCTGCGCGAAGAACTGCTCGGACTGGACCAGCGTGCGGCCTTGCTTGAAGACAGCGTGCGCCGGCTCGGCGATCCCGAACGCCACGGCGTACAGGCGCTGCGCCTGGATGAAGTCGTGCTGCTGCTGGGCCAGGGTGAGCAGCGCCTGCGGCTGGCCGGCGACCTTGATGGCGCCCGGCGCGCCTATGCGCTGGCTGCCGACGTGTTGTCGGAGGTCGCCAGCACCCGATTGGGCGACGCCGGCATGCTCAACGTGCGCCAGTCGCTGGTGCAGGAACGCGTCGCGCTCGACGCCCTGGGAACCGATCCCCGCTCGCTGGCCAGCCGCCAGCTCGACGCGTTCGCGGCGAGCCTGGCCGCAACGCCACCGCGCCCAGGTACCGCCGCAATCGATGCACCCTGGTGGCGTCGCGCGTTCGCCCGACTGGTTGCGGTGCGCCCGGCCGATCGCGTCGTGGCCTTGCCCGGTGCCGATCGCGTGGCGGCTTTCGCCGGACTGCAACTGGAGGTGACGCTGGCGCGCGCCGCGCTGGAGCGCCGGGACCAGGCGGCATTCCGCACCGCACTGGCGCGTGTCGATGGCTGGCTGCTGCGGCTGTGGCCGGACTCGCCGGACCTGCGGCAACGTCGCGCGCAATTGCAGGCATTGCGCCGGCTGCCGCTGGCGCTGGACCTGCCGGTACTCGGCAGCACGCGCGCGCAGTTACAGGCGTTGTTGGCCCGCTGAGTACGGACCCATTCAGCAAGACGACGCCGCAGCCACGGTGGGGCAGTTAGCCTGCTGACTGACGCCGCGCCATCGCGGACGGAGTGTTTGACATGAACCTGTTTCGCAACCTGCTGTTCTGGATCGTGCTGGCGCTGGTCGGCGCATTGCTGGCGCAACTGTTGCTGGCCGATCCGGGCTACGTGCTGGTCCGATTCCGCGGCATGGACTACACCACGACCGTCGCCAGCGGACTGCTCATCCTGCTGGTCGTGTTCGCCGGCCTATGGCTGGCATGGGCGCTGGTGACGCTGCCCTTCCGCAGTTGGCGCCGCCATCGCGAGGGACGCTCGCGCGCACGCCTGGGTGAGGGTCTTGACGCCCTGCACCTGGGTCATTACGGACGCGCGGAAACGCTGCTGGGGCAGGCCGCCGAACACGGCGATGTCGAAGCCAGCGCACGCCTGGCGGCTGCCCGCGCCGCCGCCGCCCGCGGCGATCACGTCGCCGCACGCAACCAGCTCGATGCGCTGGGCTCGCGCCATCCGGCCGCGCGCGGGATCGCCAGCGCGGAACTGGCGCTGGCCGATGGTCGCCCGACCGATGCGCTGGTCGCGCTCGATGCGCCCGACGCCCAGCCGCTGCCCCCGCGCGGGCTGGCGCTGCGCGCGCAGGCGTTTGCCGCGTCCGGGCAATCGGCGCAGGCGTATGGCCTGCTGGGACCGATGCGTCAACAGCAGGCGCTGCCGCAAGCCGAACTCGACCACCTCCAGGAGCGCTGGGCGGAAGCCTCGCTGCGCGAAGCCGGCGATGCCAACGTGCTGGCCGAACGCTGGGAAACCTTGCCCAGGGAGTTGCGCGCCACCCCGGACATCGTCGCGGCCTACGCCCGCCGTGCCGCGGCACTGCGCTGGGACGAGGCGGCCACGCGATCGATCGAGCAGGCACTGGACACGCGCTGGGACGAATCGTTGGCCGCGTTGTACGGCCATCTCCCGATGGGGCGGCTTGAGGAACGGCGCAGCCAGGCCGAGCGCTGGCTGCAGGCCCATCCGTCGAGCCCGGCGCTGATGCTGACCCTGGCCCGGCTGGCGCGAGCCCAAGGGCAGTGGCCGCAGGCCGAGGACTACCTGCACCGCGCCGTTGCGCAAGGCGCCGGCGCCGATGCCTGGGAAGAACTGGGGCATGGCTTCACCGCCATCGGCGACGACGCGCGCGCGCGCCTGTCTTACGCCAATGCGTTGCGGGCCAGTCGCGGCGACGCACCCGTCGACCTGCCCGGACGCGACATGCGCCAGCGCATCCACGACGAGGCGGTGATCGAGGAGCGGGATGAGCATGGGATGCCGCGGTTGCGCGGGTGACGCGACATGTCGCGGGCGTCGCGATGACGCCTGCCTGCGGCGGAAGCGTTTCGCGCCGCAGGCAAGCGGCGATACGCAATCAGCGTTCGAGGATCGCCACCACGCCCATCCCGCCCGCCGTGCAGATCGACACCAGGCAGCGGCCGCCGCCGCGTTGCGCGAGCTCCTTGGCCGCGGTCGCCACGATGCGCGCACCGGTCGCGGCGAAGGGATGCCCGGTCGCCAACGACGAGCCGTTTGGATTGATGCGGGCCGGGTCGATGCGGCCCAGCGGCGCGTCGACGCCGAGGCGGACGCGGCAATACTCCTCGCTTTCCCATGCGCGCAACGTACACAGCACCTGCGCGGCGAAGGCCTCGTGGATTTCGTAGATGTCGAAGTCCTGCAGCGTGAGTCCGTTGCGCCGGAGCATCTCCGCCACCGCGATCGTTGGCGCCATCAGCAGGCCTTCGCCATGGACGAAGTCGACCGCTGCAACCTGCGCGTCGCGCACGTGGCACAGCACCTCGTGTCCGTGCGCGGCGGCCCAGTCGTCGGTGGACAACAGGCAGGCGGCGGCACCGTCCGTCAGTGGCGTCGAATTGCCCGCCGTCAGCGTGCCATGCCCTGACACCTTGTCGAACGCCGGCTTGAGCGTCGCCAGTTTTTCGATCGACGTGTCCGCGCGCAGCACGTTGTCGCGCGACACCCCCCGGAAGCTCACGACGAGGTCGTCGAAGAAGCCGCGCGCGTAGGCGGCTGCAAGCCGATGATGCGATGCCACCGCCCATTCATCCTGCGAATCGCGCGCAATCGACCACTCGCGGGCCATGTCCTCGCAATGCTCGCCCATCGACTTTCCGGTGCGCGGTTCCATGACGCCCGGAAACTCCGGCTTGAGTTCGCGCGGATGGAAGCCCTTGAACGCGGCGAGTTTTTCCTTCGTCGTCTTCGCACGCGCGGCCAGCAGCAGGCGCCGACGCAGGGATTGGCCGTACACGATGGGCACGTCGGACGTCGTGTCCGAACCGCCGCCGATGCCGACGTCGATCTGCGCGGTCGCGATCTTGTTGCCGATGGTGATGATCGAATCCAGCGACGTGCCGCAGGCGCGCTGCAGGGTGATGCCTGGGGTCAGCGGCGACAAGCCGGACGACAGCGTCGCTTCGCGGCCCAGGTTCCAGTCGCTGCTGTGCTTGATCACGGCGCCCATCGCCACTTCGCCCAGCTGCTGTCCATGCAATCCGAAGCGCTCCACCAACGCGCCCAGGGTGCGGACCGACATGCCCAGGTTGCCGACGTCGGCGTAGGCGGTGTTTTGCCGGCAGAAGGGAATGCGGACGCCACCGAGGACGGCGACGGGACGGCCTAGCAGCATCGTGACGACCTCGAGCGGGCCCGTCGAACGCGGCGGGCATAATGCGGCAAAGTTTACGCCCGGCCCCGGTGCAGGGCCAATCACAGGGCGACGCATGCAGCAGGCCAACACAGCACCCGGCGACGAACGTCGCGATGGATCGTCGATGAACGGGCGAGCGAGTGTGTTCGGCGCGCTGGCGCTGGAGCTGTCCACCGCGAGCGAAGCGACATGCCAGTGGCTTGCGCAGCACGATGCCGGCGCACTGGCCGAACTGGTCGCGCGCGACCTGGCCAGGTTCGATCCCGCGGCGGCGACGCTGCAGCTGGCAATGAGTGGCGCGCATTGCGATGCCGTCGAATTGTTGCGACTGGGCTGGCCGCTGCATGTGGCGCTGGAGCAGCTGGCTGCGGGCGCCCCGCAGCGCAACGTGGGCCACGGTCGCATCGTGGCCTTCGGTGCGCACGACGGCCGGTTCCCGCCAGTGCTGGCGCCATCGGCCGAATTCGCCGGCGGACCGCTGCGCCTGTTGCCATTCGTGCTGTCCGGCGACCACGACACCGCCGCGGCAGTGGGCGCCGGATTCGAGGGCGACCTGCTTGAGCGCGGCATGGCTGGCGCCGATACCGCACTCGCGGCGCAAGCGCTGTTCGGACTGCGCATCGAGCATGCCCGCTACCTCACCCTGCACGACCTCGCCGCGATGATGGCGCTGCAATACGAGCACGCAGGCTTGGCCGTGCTGTGGCCGATCCTGGAAGCCGCGTTGCTCGCACCCTCATCCGAGGAATGGCTCGATGTCCGGCCCGAGCCGTTGCTGCATTTCGCCGACGGCGAAGCGCGGATGGCGTTGCTGTCGCCCGCGGCGTGGGCGGCACGCCATGCCGATGCCGGCATGGACGGGAAGCGGCTGGAGCGTGGCTTCGCGCACTTCCAGGCGCGGCAGCGGCAGTTCGCGGCGGTACTGGCGGCGCACGCGGTACCGGTACTGTTCGTGCACTGCGCATCGGCCGAACGCGACGGGCTGTAGTCGCGCCGCTACTGCTGGCGCAACAAGGCCTCGTAGATCCGGTAGCCGGCATCGTGCATGCCCAGGCCGGCGTAGCTCGCCTGGGCGGGCGCGTTGTCGCGCTCCACGTACAGGCGCAGCCCGATGACACCCGGCGTCGCCAGCGCCAGTTGCCCCAGGTGCGCATACAGCGCCGCGAATACGCCATGGCGACGATGCGGCAAGTCGACGTACACGCTCTGGATCCACCACCAGTCGCCGTTGCGCCAGTCGCTCCACTCGCGGGTGAACATCAGGGTGCCGACGGCCGTGCCGATGGTTTCGCCGCCGGCCATCGCGTCATCGCGCATGGCGATGAAGTAGCTCGCCCTGGCGGGATCGGCCAGTCCGGCGGCCACGCCTGCCCGGACCGTGTCGGCATCCAGCTGCTTGTGCTCGGTTTCCAGCGCCATCGCACGGGCCCAGCGCGCGAGCAGGTCGCAATCGTCCGCGTCCGCCGCGCGAACGCGGTAGGCGTGGGTCGCCGCCGGCACTATTGCCGCACCAGGATCACGCCACAGCCGATCCGCGCGCCGGAATTGCCGGCCGGTTGCGACTGGTAGTCGTCAGGCGCCGCATGCACCACGAGTGCGCGGCCGATGATGTCGGTGGCGGCCCCACCGCCCAGGCCGACGCCGCGCAATTGTGCGTCGACGTGTGCCACGCCCGATGCGTCCGCGACGATGTTATCGAGGTCCCCCGCATGATGCATCGCGGTGCCGGCCCTGCCGTGGCCGCTGCCGGTCGGATTGAAGTGGCCGCCGGCACTTGATGCGTCCGCCGCGCTGCAGTCGCCGGCCTGGTGGATATGGAAGCCGTGGTTGCCAGGCGCCAGCCCGCCGAGGTCACCGGTGACACGCACGCCGCCGTGCAGGGGTACCAGTGCCAGCGTGCCGCTGACCAGGCTGCCGGATGCGCCGGCGATGTGGGCGACCGCCGCGGGGATCGTGCTTGCAGCCGGTGCGGTGAGGACCGCCGGCGCCGATGGTGGCGCTGACGATGTCCGTGGCGTTGGCGGAGCGGTCGCACACGCCGACAGTGCGGCCGTGGCCAGCGCGGTGATGAGCAGGACTGGACGCATCCGGTTCTCCTGTTGCAATGCGTGGGGAAGCATGCGACTTGCGATGTTAGCGCCGGGCATCAGCGCTTGCGTCCCGCGCCCAGCTTGCGGCCGACCGTATTGCGGCCCAGGCCGAGCCGCGCGGCCGCCTCGCCGCGATGGCCGTGCGTGTGCGCCAGCGCCGCCTCGAGCAGGATCTGGTCCATGCGTTCGCGTGCGCGTGCATGCAGTGTCGGGCCGCGCGGGCCGACCGAGGGC
>JBBRHT010000030.1:0-12910 GCA_038222295.1 Lysobacterales bacterium | reverse complement strand
CAGCTTCGCCTGCGAGCGCTACGCGCAGGGCCTGCCGGACATCGAGGCCTACATCGAGCAGAAGATCCCGGTCGAACCGATCACCGCCGACCTGCTGGTGGCGCGCCTGCGCAAGCCGCGTGAGGGCGTCGAAGTCGATGCGGCCGAAGGCGAGAGTGTCAGCGCGATCTTCAAGGAAGCGCGCGAGCAGCGCGCCGCCGAAGAGCAGCGCCGCGGCGGGCGCAGCAGCAGCGCCGGTGGACGCGGCCCTGCAGGCGGCAGCCGCAGCGGCCCCGGTGATCGTGCCGCCCGGCCCGCGCGCAAGCCCGCCGCTCCAGCGCAGGCAGTGGCGCAGCCAATGGCCGCGGCTGATGCCGTGCAGCCGACAGCGGAGATGAAGGCATCAGTGTCACAGGCAGTGGCCGGCGCGCTGCCCGATGCCGATCGTGCGCCACGCAAGCGTCGCCGCCGTCGCGGTGGCAAGCGCATCGAAGGCGCGGAAGCGGCCACGCCACCGGCGCGGCCGACCGGCACCTCGCAGGTCGTCGCCACGCGGGTCACGCCCAAACCCGCGAGCAGTGGTGATGCGCCGTCGCTGATCTCACGCATCGGCAAGGGACTGAAGTCGCTCGTTACCCGGGCGCCGCGCTCGCAGCACTGAGCGGCGCCACGGCGTCGCGATCGAACTGCGCCCATACCGGGGCGTGGTCGCTCGGACGCTCCCACCCGCGCGGCGCCAGGTCGATGCCTGCCGCCGTGCAGCGTGCACGCAGCGCCTGCGACACCAGCACCAGGTCGATGCGCAGCCCCCAGCCGCGATCGAATGCCAGCAGCCGGTAGTCCCACCAGGAATGATGTCCCGGCTCGTCGCAGTGCAGGCGGAAGCTGTCGTGCAGCCCAAGCTCGCCGATGCCGGCCAGCGCAGCGCGCTCGGGCGTCGAACACATGATCTTCCCGTGCCAGCGCTTCGGGCTGTGCACGTCGATGTCGGCGGGCGCGATGTTGAAATCCCCCAGCACCACGAGTTCGGGGTGCCGCGCGGCTTCGTCGGTGAGCATCGCCCGCGCGGCCTGCAGCCAGCGCAGCTTGTAGTCGAACTTCTCGCTGCCGACCGCCTGCCCGTTGACCACGTAGACGTTCACCACGCGCACGCCATCGACGGTCGCCGCGATCACCCGTTGCTGGACATCATCGAAACCCGGAATGCCGACCTGCACATCCTCGATCGCGTGCCCGCGCGCGAGGATCGCGACGCCGTTGTAGCTCTTCTGGCCGGCGAACACGCTGCGATAGCCCATGCCGGCCAGCGCCATATCGGGGAAACGATCATCGGGCAGCTTGGTTTCCTGCAGCGCGACGATGTCAGGCGCCGACTCGCGCAACCACTGCTCCAGGTGGGGCATGCGCACGTTGAGGGAGTTGACGTTCCACGACGCGATTTTCATGGCTCCAGTGTATCGCCGCCGATGCGACCAGCCTGTCGACCCGGCTCCCTGCACCCCACCGCCAGCAAGCGCTTCAGCCGATTGCCTGCCACATCGGATCCGCGCAGCGCGCGCCAGCGACCGGGCGCCATCCGGGGCGCGTCGCACTGGAATGTGACCATCCGTCGCGCATGAGCGCCCCCACACGTCACTTCGACTGCCGTTTTGCGATGCCAAAAGCGACGCGTTGCGACAGCGTTCCCAGACTGGGTGTTAACACGTACCTTGCGCACGCACCCGGGGGTGTGCAGCCAACCCCCCATTGCACATGCGTGCAATGTCCAATGTCTTGATCCCAGGGGAAGCTCCATGTCGCGCAACACCCATCTTGCGCTCGCGGTCGCGAGCGCGCTGAGCCTGTACATCGCCCATCCCACCCCGGCGATGGCCGGTGAGTGCCAGCAGGACATCGGCTGGGGCTACAACTACACCTCGTATCCGTATGACTCAACCGTTTGCGGCCTGAACAACACCGTCTACGGTTACGGATCCAACGCGTTTGGCAACAACAACACCACGAACTACGGCTATTACGCGAACGCCTTCGGCTCGGGCAACAACGTCAGTGGCTCCTACAGCAGCGCGATGGGCTCCCAGAACACGGCCTACGGCGATTATGCAAACGCCGTTGGCTCGAGCAATTACGCCGGCAACTACTACAGCAGCGCCTTTGGCTACGCCAACACAGCGTATGGCGCGTATAGCAACGCCATCGGCTCCGCCAACACAGCGTCTGGCGCGTATAGCAGCGCCATCGGTTCCCAGAACCAGGCCTACAACGACTATTCAACCGCGGTCGGGACGTCCAACGTCGCTAACAACTCGTACGCATCCGCATACGGCTACGGCAACAGCGCCTCCGGATCCCAGAGCAGCGCGTTCGGTTTCATCAATACCGCGGGTAACACTGCAAGCAGTGCATTCGGCTACTACAACAGTGCAAACGGCTATGAAAGCAATGCGTTCGGCTTCCAGAACCAGGCCAACAGCGACTATTCCTCCGCGGTCGGCACGTCCAACGTCGCCAGCAACACGTACGCATCCGCATACGGCTACGCCAATAATGCGTCCGGAACCGAGAGCAGCGCGTTCGGCTTTGGAAATTCCGCGAATGTCAATGCAAGCAGCGCCTTCGGATTCGCCAATACCGCGAATAACTATGCAAGCAGTGCATTGGGCTTCAGCAACACCGCGAACGGCTTTGAAAGCAGCGCCCTGGGTGCGCAGAACACCGCCACGGGCAATTACGCCAGCGCCGTCGGCTATTCCAACACCGCCATCGGCGACAGCAGCTTCGCAGCCGGCTCGGCCAGCCAGGCCATCGGAACCAGCAGCGTGGCGATCGGCGACACCGCCTCCGCACTGGCTGACGGCAGCACCGCGATCGGCCAAGCCGCAACCGCTACCGGCGTGGCCACGACGGCCATCGGTGCCGGCGCGACCGCGCAAGGCGACGGGTCCATCGCACTAGGCCAGAACGCGTACACCGCCTTTGGGTTCACCAATGCCACCGCGCTCGGCTCATTCGCTTCGGTCTCGGCCAACAACGCCGTGGCACTTGGCGCGAATTCCATTGCCGACCGCGACAACAGCGTATCGGTGGGAACCGTCGGCGGTGAGCGGCAGATCACCAACGTCGCGGCGGGAACCGCGCTGACCGATGCGGTGAATGTCTCGCAGCTCCAGGCCGTGCAGTCCGTCGCGACCACCACCGATCGCTACTTCAAGGCCGCTGGCGCCAACGACGGCACCGACGACGCCCTGGTGACCGGCGCCAACAGCGTCGCCATCGGCGCCAACTCGCTCGCCGACCGCGACAACGCGGTGTCGGTCGGCGCCGTGGGCAATGAGCGCCAGATCATCAACCTCGCCGACGCCACGACGGACACCGACGCCGTCAACCTGCGGCAGCTGTATCCGCTGACCGCTGCGCTGGGTGGCGGTGCCAACTACATGGGCGGCATGTTCACCGCGCCGACCTATGTCATCCAGGGCACGTCGTTCAACGACGTCGGCTCGGCCTTCGCCGCGGTCGACCAGCAGATCGACGGGCTGAAGACCTCCATCGCCGCGATCCAGACCACGCCCGGCCCGACGGGTCCCGCCGGTCCGACCGGACCGAGTGGTCCGGCAGGAACCAGTGCGCCGGACGCGGTCACCTACGACGACAGCACCCACGGCCAGCTGACGCTCGATGGTGCCAGCGGCACCCGCGTGTCCAACGTCGCCAACGGCACGGCAGCCACCGACGCGGTGAACCTGGGTCAGTTGCAGACCGGCGATGCCTCGACCCTGGCTTCGGCGAATTCGCACGCCGACACCGGTGATGCGAGCACGCTGCAATCGGCCCATACCTACACCGACCAGAAGGTGGCGACGCTCAACCTCGATTTCACCAACTTCAGTGCCGGGGTGGATGATCGATTCAGGCAGCAGGATTCACGGATCAGCAAGGTCGGTGCGATGGGCGCGGCAATGGCCAACATGACGGCCTCGGCGGCCGGCGTGCGCACGACCAATCGCGTCGCCATCGGCGTGGGCAACTACCACGGTGCGAATGCACTGGCCTTCGGTTACCAGCGCGCCCTGTCGGACCGGGCGGTGATCACCCTGGGGGGGGCGTTCAGCGGCAACGACAACTCGGTGGGAGCTGGCGCGGCGTTCGGCTGGTAAGCCAAGCTCGTCAGCGTCAAGGAAGGCCCGGTTTTTCCGGGCCTTTTTTTGTCTGGGGACAGCGCAAGGGTGGGCGTCGGCGCGATGCCGCGATTGGCGGCAACTACTTCGCCAAGAACCGGATCAATCGATCCACCGATCCACGATACGGTGGCTTGATGCGGTCACTCGCCGCCCAGCGCGATTGCCGGAACACGGGCAACAGCTTGCTGAATGTCTCAAAGCCGGTTCGGCCGTGGATGGCGCCACTGCCGCTGGGACCGATGCCGCCGAACGGAAGCGCATGCACGCCGAAGTGCACCAGCGTGTCGTTGACGCTGATGCCGCCGGACAGCGTGCGCCCGATGATGTCCTCGACCGTCGCGCGATCGTGGCTGAAGGGATACAGGGCCAGCGGCCGGTCGTGCATGTTGATCCATGCGATGGCCTCGTCGAGCGTGCGATAGGTCCTGATCGGCAGGATCGGGCCGAAGATTTCCTCGCGCATGAGCGCGCTGTCGTCGGGCGCATCGAGCACCAGGGTCGGCGTGAACAGGCGCGCGTGGGTGCCATCGAACGTGACGGGCTCGATTACCCGCGCGCCGCCTGCGCGGGCCTGCTCGACGTAGCCGAGCAGGCGCTGGTACTGGCTGTCGTTGATGATCCGCGTGTAGTCCTCGCTCACGGAGGGATCGCCGAAGCGCGCGCGCAACTCCGTGCACAGCGCCGCGACGAATGCTTCGCGACGCGGCGCGTCGATCAGGGCGTAATCGACGCCGATGCAGGTCTGCCCGGCGTTGAACCACTTCCCCGAGGCGATGCGCGCGGCCGCCAGCTCCAGTGGAAAGTCCGCCGCGACGATCGCCGGTGCCTTGCCGCCGAGCTCCAGCGTCACCGGCGTGAGGTTGGGTGCCGCCGCGGCGGCCACCTTGCGGCCAGTCGCCGTCGATCCGGTGAACAGCAGGTGGTCGAACGGCAGGGCTGCGAACGCGGCGCCGACCTGCGGTCCGCCCAATGCCACGGCGACGCGGTCGGCCGGGAACACGTCCGCCAGCAGTTTCCGCAGCCATGCGCTGGTGCGCGGCGTGTGTTCGGACGGCTTCAGGTAGACGTGGTTGCCCGCGGCGATGGCCGATGCCAGCGGCATCAATGCCAGGTTGACCGGGTAATTCCACGGCGAAATGATGCCGACCACGCCGACCGGCATCGGCCGGATCTCCGCCCGCGCCGGCCAGAAACGCCAACCCACCGGGACCCGTCGCGGCCGCATCCACCGGCGCAGCTGCGCGATCGCATGGTCGATCTCGGCCAACACGATCATGACTTCGGAGACGAGGTTCTCGTGCGTGGAGCGATGGCCGAAATCCTCCTGGATGGCGGCGTCCATCGCATCGACGTCGCGCGCAATCGCGCCGCGCAACCGCTGCAGGTCCTCGCGTCGCTGCCGGTACGTGGGAATCCCGGCCGACCACGCCGTGCGCAGGCGCTCCAGGGTCGGTTGCAGTTCGATCGTTTGCGTGTCGCTCGAGTCCATGGCCGCCAGTGTAGCCCTGCCGGTCGACGCGGCTCGTCTAGAATCCACCCATGCACCTGAGACCCTACCGCGGCACCGTTCCCACCGTTGGCGCGCGCGTGTACGTGGACGCGGCGGCAACCGTCATCGGTGACGTCGTGCTGGGCGACGACGTCTCGATCTGGCCGGGCACCATCGTGCGCGGCGATGTCAACTTCATCCGCATCGGCGCGCGCACCAACATCCAGGATGGCAGCGTGGTGCATGTCAGCCATGATGGCCCGCACGCAAAGCTCGGCGGATTCGCGACGGTCATTGGCGACGACGTCACCATCGGCCACAAGGCGATCGTGCATGCCTGCCGGATCGAGGACGCCGTGCTGATCGGCATGGGCGCGATCGTCCTGGACGGCGCAATCGTGCGCAGACATGGTTTTGTCGGTGCCGGCGCCCTCGTCGCGCCCGGCAAGGAAGTCGGGGAGCGCGAATTGTGGCTGGGCAATCCGGCACGCATGGTGCGAATGCTCAGCGACGCGGAGGTCGATGCGTTGTTCTACAGCGCGCAACATTACGTGCGCCTCAAGGATCAATACCTGGCGGCGGCGGCGTAAGAGCGCGTCGCTACGGCAGCGTGGCGACCTCGAGCGCGGCCAGGAGATCCAGGGCCTCATCGCGATGCGCGCCGCACATCGTGAGGTGCGGTCGCAACGACGCGCAGAACGCCGGCCGCTCCGGCAGCCCGAACAGGCGACAAGCCAAGGCGTCGTCGAGTTGCACGCAGGGCATGCCAGCCGGCTTGCCGAATGGCATGCCCGGTATCGGGCTGTTGATCGACGGGGCGATGCAGCACGCACCGCACCCGTCGCGACACTGCATCGTCAGTCCGCCGATACCAGGCCGGCTTCGGCGGCGCGCAGCTCGGCGTAGATGGCGTCGGTATCCGGATGCACGCCATGCCAGACAGCGAAACTCTCCGCTGCCTGTTCGACCAGCATGCCGAGGCCGTCGATGACCTCGCGACAGCCGCCGGCGCGTGCCCAGGACACGAAACCAATCGCCGCCGTACCGTAGCTCAGGTCGACGGCGGTGGTGCGCGGGCCGATCAATGACATCGGCAGGTTCGGGAACAGTGCTTCGTGCCCCGCCGAGGTCGCATTGATGATCAGGTCGAACTCGCCCAGCGAGGGCAGGTCGGCCAGGTATCGCGAATGCACGCGTCCAGGATCGCCGAGCGCGTCGGCCAGCGCATCGGCGCGCGCCGAATTGCGGTTGACGATGTACAGGTCGCCGATGCCGGCATCGAGCAGCGCGGGGGCCACGCCGCGCGATCCGCCGCCGGCGCCGAGCAGCAGCGTGCGGCGCTGGCGCAGGTCGAGCTGGTTGCGGCTGGTCAGGTCGCGCACCAGGCCAGCACCGTCGGTGTTGTCGCCATGCCAGCCGTCGTCGCGACGCGTGAGGGTGTTGACGGCGCCGGCGCGTTGCGCGCGGTCGCTGAGCATCGCGCAGGCCAGTGCCGCGCGCTGTTTGTGCGGCAGGGTGACATTGGCGCCGTCGCCGTCGAATGCCGCCAGCGCCGCATCGAAGTCGGGAGCGTCGATGGCGACATATTCCATGTCGATGCCGGTGTCGCGGGCGAATGCCGCGTGGATCCGCGGCGACAGCGAATGCACCACGGGGTGGCCGATCACGGCAAAACGCTTCATGCGGTCTCCTGCAGCCAGGTGGCCGCGTCCAATGCGAAATAGGTCAGCACGCCATCGGCGCCGGCGCGCTTCATGCAGGTCAGCGACTCGAGCACGCATCCGCGCTCGTCGATCCAGCCATGTCCGGACGCCGCCTTGAGCATCGCGTACTCGCCACTCACCTGGTAGACGAATGTCGGCGCGCCGAAGGCATCCTTCACCCGGCGCACGATGTCCAGGTACGGCAGGCCCGGCTTGATCATGATCATGTCCGCGCCTTCCTCCAGGTCCATGGCGACTTCGCGCACGGCTTCGTCGGCGTTGGCGGGATCCATCTGGTAGGTCGACTTGTCGTCCTTGCCGAGCGCGGCGGCACTCCCCACCGCATCGCGGAACGGACCATAGAAACGCGATGCGTACTTGGCGCTGTACGCGAGGATGCGGGTGTGGACATGGCCGTCGGCTTCCAGTGCCGCCCGGATGCCGGCGATGCGGCCGTCCATCATGTCCGATGGCGCGACCACGTCGGCGCCGGCGCGCGCATGCGACAGGGCCTGGCGCACCAGCGCCTCGACCGTCGCGTCATTGATGACATAGCCATTGCCATCGATCAGCCCGTCCTGGCCATGGACGGTGTAGGGATCCAGCGCGACGTCGGTGATGACGCCAAGGTCCGGGAATCGCTGCTTGAGCGCGCGCACGGCGCGTTGGCACAGGCCGTCGTCGTCCCAGGCAGCGGCGGCGTCGAGGGACTTGGCCTCCGGCGCGGTGACCGGGAACAGCGCCAGCGCCGGCACCCGCAACGTGCTCGCCTGCTCGGCCACGCGCAGCAACTCGTCGATCGAGAGCCGCTCGATGCCGGGCATCGATGCGATCACCTGGCGCCCGGCGGGCTCGTGGACGAAGACCGGATAGATCAGGTCGTTGGTGGTGAGGACGTTTTCGCGCATCAGGCGGCGCGAAAAGTCGTCGCGGCGCATTCGCCGCAGGCGCGTGGACGGATAGCTCATGGGCAAATGATACGCCCCGGGCGGCTGCGACCCGTCAGCGCGGCTCGCGCAGGAAGCGCGCCATGGAGACGCCGGAGAGCATCGGCGCGAACTCGCCGGCCACGTCGACGTAGCCGCGCATGACGGCAATTTCGCGCGGCGTGCGGTTGAGCGAGTCGCGGAGATCTGGATCGCAGCCTGCGCGTAGCAGGCGCTGCGTCACGCGCAACAGGCCATGCAGCGCGGCCAGGTGCAACGGGCCGAATCCGCGCTGGTCCTGTGCGTCGAGCGAAGCGTCCTCGTCCAGCAGGCGTTCGATGCCGGTCAGCAGCACGTCCTCGTCGCAGGCTGTGCCGGGTTCGGCGCGGGCGCCCAGCAGCAACAGCAGCGGCGTGACATTGCCGGCAGGCGCGTCGGCTTCGACGCCCGCGAGGAGCAAGGTATCGAGCAGCGCCATCAGCCGCGGCCGCTCGCGCGCGGTGAAGCCGAACAGCGCCGCGCAGTGCAGTGCGGTCAGCCCCTGCGCGTCCTGCGCCTGCACGTTGGCGCCTGCGGTCAGCAACCGAGCGCAGACGTCGGCCAATCCGAGCGCGGCCGCGAGCATCAGCACGGTGACGTTGCCCGGCAGGCGCTGCTCGAGGTCGGCGCCGGCCGCCAGCAGGCGATCCGCGATTTCACCGTGGCGCATGCTCACCGCGGCAGAGAGTGGTGTCGCCCCGGTGTGGGCCGCCGCTCCGGGTTCGGCGCCGCGCGCAAGCAGCAGATCGACCGTCGACCGATGTCCGCCGCCGGCGGCGCGCAGCAAGGCGGTGCAGCCTTGCGCGTCGACCGCATCAACCGGCAGGCCGAGGTCGAGCAGGCGTCGCACGGCGTCGGCGTCACCAACGAGCGCCGCGGCAGGCACGTCGGTGGGCCGCAGCGAACGCAACGGAAGTGGCCAGCCACGCCAGTCGAGCCAGTCGGCCAGGTCACGACGGCCACTCGCCAGCGCCACGCCCAGCGGCGTCTGTCCGTCGGCGGCACGCGTCTGCGGCGACGCGCCGCGGGAGATCAACAGCTTGAGCACCGCCTCGCGTCCGAGCGCGGCGGCCAGGTGCAGCGCGGTCATGCCTTGGCTGTCGCGGGCTTCCAGGTTGGCGCCCGACCTGATCAGCTGCTCTGCCAGCTGCGACCAGCCCAGGCGAACGGCCAGTGCCAGCGGGGGATCCCCAGCTGCCGATGGCGCCAGCCAGTCCGCACCGCGTTCGAGCAGGTCCAGCGCGCAATGCTCGAGGACGCGTCCGGCCTGGTCGTCGGCGACGCAGGCCGACAGGAATCGCGACAGCCCCCCCGCACCGGCTGGCGAACCGCCTCGACGCAACAGCGCCTGCAGCGCTGGCAAGGCGACCGGGCCACGCGCCAGCAACGCGAACGCGGCGTTGTCGGCCAGGCCATCGCGCGCATCCGGGTCGGCGCCGTGATCCAGCAACCAGCCGATACGCGCGATGGGAGCCTGCGCCTCGGGGTCCAGCAGCAGTCCGCCTAATTCGGCCGGCGTGAGCAGCCGCAGCAGGGTCTCCAGCCCCGTGTAGGGCGGTCGCAGCAGGCCTTCGCGCAGCAGCGACACCGGCGTGCGATCCGGAGGCGGCGCCGAATCGGGCTCCTCGGCGACGCGCGAAGGCAAGGGATAGGCGGGGTCCAGTGCAGCGACCAGCGACCAGCGGCCGGCTTCGGCCGCCAGGTCGACCGCGCGCTTGCCGTCCCGGCCCGCCAACGCTGGATCCGCGCCGACCGCAAGCAGACGCTGGACCAGTTCGGCCGACGGGGCATCGGCCATGCAGGCAAGCGCCAACGCGCCGCGCCCGGGTTCGTCGACCGCGGCGACGTCGGCGCCCGCGGCCAGCAAGGCCTCCACGGTCAGCGGATGCACGCCGCGCACGGCGTCGAGCAGCGGCGTGCGTCCGGCAGTATCGCGGGCATCGACTTCGGCCCCGGCGAGCAGCAGGGCGCCCAGTGCTTCATCGTTGCCGGCGAGTGCGGCTTCATGCAGCGCGCTGCGACCCTGGGCGTCGCGCGCATTGACCCGCGCCTTGTACTTGAGCAGCAACTGCACGCCGGCGGCGTCGTCTTCTTCGCTGCCGGCCGCGGCCAGCAGCGCCGGTGTCGCGCCAGCTGGCTCGGGCTTGGCGCCGCGCTCGAGCAGGAAGCGCGCAAGCCGCCAGTTTCCCGCGGCACAGGCCATGCCCAGTGGCGCCACCGCATCGGCATTGAGCACGTCGAGTTCGGCGGCGGCATCTCGCAGCAATGCCGCCACGCCGGGATCGGAACTGCGCGCGGCATGATGCAGCGGCGTATTGCCGTCGGCGTCGCCGGCGCGCGGATCCGCGCCATTGGCGAGCAAGGTCATGACCGCCTCGGGACGGCCATGCCAGCTGTCGCGGGTCGCCGCGAGCAATGGCGTCATCCCGGCATGGGCCGCGTTGATGTCGACGCCCGACCCGATCAATGCCCGCAGCAGGCGCAGGTCCGGCAATACGGCGGCCAGCACCGGCAGGCTGCGCTGGTCGCGGTCGCCAGATGGCGGCAGCGCGCGCGGATCGGCGCCCGCCTCGAGCAGCGCCAGCGCCTGGTCGACCCGGCCCGAGCGCGCTGCGGCATACAGCGCGGCGACGGGATCGCCGTCGGCCAGGGCCTCCACGGGCGGTGCCGGCTCGTGCAGGAAATCGTGCAGGGTTGCGATCGATCCGGGGGCAGGAATGCGTTGCAGCAGCGCGTGCGCCAGCGGCCAGACGACCGCCATCGCGGCCGCCAGCACCCAACGCTGCGTCGGTGCGAGCAGGCCGGGCCAAGCCAGCAGCAGCGAGGTGACCAGCACCACGGCGACGAGCAGCGCGACGCCCAATCCGCGCCAGGAACTCCGCTGGCGCGCCGCGAGCTCGCGCCAACGCGAGGCGAGATCCCCGCCCTGCGCCTCCATCGCGTGCCATAAGGGCCACAGCCACCACAGTCCGATCAGGCCGGCGCCTGCCAACGCGCTGGCGACCAGGACATCGCCCAGGCTGGTCGCACCGCCGCTGGCCAGGGGCCATGCCATCAGCGCTGCCGCAGCCAGCAGGCCGGTGCCCCACAGCAACACCAGGCCCAACGCGTCGCTTGCCCACGGCCCCGGTTGTGGCTGGCGCCGAACGGCCATCGCAAGCGCCGGCTGCGCGATCCATGCGCCGATCGCGGCAAATGGGCCTCCCAGTCCGGCGAGGGCAACACATCCCAGGCCGAGCGCCCCCGCGACGACGGCGATGCGACGTGCGCCGGACTCAGGCATCGGTGCCCCAGTCGGCGGTCATCGGGTCGGCCATGGACGGCGGAAACTGGATATGGAAACCCTGCGCGGCCAGGTTGCGCCGGACGACCTCGGGATTCTCCCGTGCCAGCGTGCGCTGTCCGGTGAGCTCGACATCCAGCACGAACTGCAGCGCGCCAAGTTGGCTGCGCAATGGATCGGGCAGGCGCTCGAACGCATCGCGCCCGGCGAGGTACACGTAGGTGTCGGCCTTGTTCAGGCTCTTGTAGACGAAGGCGTGCATGCAGACCGTGCGGCGTGGTTGCGCACAGCATACCCGCCCGCTTGCGGACGGCGAACCGCGCGACATGCACGTCCGGTCAGTGGTATCCGGAATCCGTCGCCACCTTCCCGCTGAACACGCGATACGACCACCACGTGTAGCCGAGGATCGCCGGCAGCAGCACCACGAGTCCCACGAGCACGAAGCCCTGCGAGGAGGGCGGTGATGCCGCATCCCAGATGCTCATGGTAGGCGGCACGATGTTGGGCCAGATGCCCAGCACCAGCCCGGCGAAGCCCAGCGCGAAGAAACACAGCGTCAGCACGAACGGCGCGGCGTCGCGACCGTTGTGCATCGAGGCGCGCCACAACGCGAATGCATTGGCCAGGGCCAACAGCGGTACCGGGGCCAGCCACCAGAAATGCCCGCTGTCGAACCACCGCACCATGATCCGCGAATCCAGGAACGGCAGCCACGCGCTGACCAGGCCCATGAAGGCCACCACCACCAGCACCAGCGGCCGCGTCACGCTGCGCGCAACCAACTGCATGCGTCCCTCGGTCTTGAGGATCAGCCAGGTGGAACCCAATAGCGCATAGCCGAACACCAGCGCGACGCCAGTCAGCATCGAGAACGGACTGAACCAGGCAAAGGCGCCATGCAGGTATTTGCCGCCGAGCAACGGCATCCCTTCGACCAGCGAACCGAGGATGACGCCCTGCGCAAAGGCGGTGAACATCGATCCCAACGCAAATGCCGCGCCCCACCACGGCTTACCACGCGTGGCCTTGAAGCGGAACTCGAAGGCGACGCCGCGGAAGATCAACGCGATCAGCATCAGCAGCACCGGCAGGTACAGGGACGACAGCACGATGGCGTAGGCCTTTGGAAATGCCGCCAGCAGGCCGGCTCCACCGAGCACGAGCCAGGTTTCGTTGCCATCCCAGATCGGCGCGGCGGTATTCATCATGTGGTCGAGCTGGTGCTCGTCCTCGGCGAACGGCGCGAGGATGCCCAGGCCCAGCACGAAGCCGTCGAGCAGCACGTACATCAGCACGCCGAAACCGAT
>JBBRHT010000029.1:0-13042 GCA_038222295.1 Lysobacterales bacterium | reverse complement strand
GAAAAACGCACGCGCCCGCAATGGCAGCCACCGTGGTGCGCGAGCAGCGTTGGCGCGGACATCGACAGGTCGTTCAATGCGGCTTGCGCGCACGCGGCGGCTGGTCATCCATCGGCGCGCGCTTGTCGCCCGCCGATACGGGTTTGCGCGAGGCGGCCAGCGAGCGGCCAGGGGAATCCGCGCGCAGGCTGTCGTCGATGTCGAGCGGTCGTCCCCAGCGGTCATAACTGCCGACCAGGCCGCGCTTGAGCCGATGGAACTGCGCCGATCCCGGCTCGACGCCGTAACGCTGGGCGATGGCGCCCCAGCCCTGGGCGTGGTCCTGCGTCCACGCGCTGGCAACGGCGCGACAGGGCTGGCCGGCGACCTGCGCCAGCGCGCAGGCGTAATACACGTCGCCGGGCGCCCAATGGCCATCCAGCAGGCCGGTGACGAGCGCACGCGGCGCGCCGAAGTAGCGGGTCACTTCATCGACGAACGCATCGGGGTAGCGACTGCCGTAGCGGTTGACATCGGCCAGCGCACGATCGACCCAGGCATCCCCGGTGCGTGGGTTCCAACTCGCCGTCTCCTGTGCGACCGCGCCGGCCATGGCCAGCAGCAGCAGCATGAACAGCATGATCGCGGCGGACAGTCGTCGCATGGGGCGCTCCGTCAACGTGTCGGCAGTGCGCCGATGATACAAACCTCGCGACGCCCCGCCACCCGGGCGTGGACAGTCGCCACGTCAGTCGCCGGAGAACGCCACGGGGACCAGCGCCCCGTCGGCTGCATTGGGCAGGGGATCGCCGTGGCCATCGCATGCCTGCAAGCGGCCGTCGGGCAGCATCGCATAGACGCGCAGGCTGGCAGAGTCGCCCCGCAGTCGCAGCAGCCCGGCGCTGCGTTGCCATCGACCGCGTTCGACGAAGCGTTGGCTGTCGCTGCCGGTGATGTAATCCTCGGTGAGCGTGTAACGCCGCTTGCCTTCGGCCTGCTCCAGCACCAAGTCGGCCTGGATGCCATCGCAATCGGCGCAGGCCGCCATCCCTTGCCATTCGATGCGGTCGCCCCCGGCCGTCGTCAACGACGCGCTTGCCGACTGCGGTGGCTGTCCGCCGCAACTGGCGTTGCACAGGGCCGGCAGGCAGGCCAGAACGATTGCCCGGCTCATCGACGCGCGTCTCATTTCCGGAAATGCGGGAAGTCCAGCATGCCTGCGTGCACGCGGCCGTGACAGGAGCCGGTCCAGCTTGAGCGAGGGAATCAGGGGAACACCATGCAATCCACGTCGTCATCCGCTCCAGCTGCCTTGCCATCCACGCGACGCCGTCGCTGGTGGATCGGCGTGTCGATCGCCGCGGTGGTGCTGGTGCTGTATGCCGCTGCGCTGGCCTGGACCACGCGGCGGCTGGAAGCCGACATCCAGAAGAGCATCCGCGCCGTACCGGTGGCGGGCGCGACGCATCGCGAGACCGACTAGCCCGCAAGACGCAACGGCGCCATCGGCGCCGCTGCGTGGGTCATGGCCGGGCCGGCAGTCCGGTCACCATCCATCAATCGTCATCATCGCCACGGTCACCGCGGTCACCGCGGTCGCGCCATTCATGGTCACGGTCACCCCGATGCTGCTCGCCGGACCAGCCGTGGCGGCGATTGCCGTCGGGCCCATAGCGATAGTAGCCATAGGCATTGCCGTACGCAGGCGCGCCGCGATCGTCGCGACGTGACAGGTCACGCCGGTTGTCGTCGCGATCGTAGTCGCGACCGCTGTTGCGATAGGCGTACGGAACCTGGCGGCGTCCATACGCGTCGCGACCGACCACCAGGCGATCATCGGGGCCGTCGTTGCCGTAACGGTAATAGGGCGTTGGGCCGTTGAACACGACGTCGGCGGCATCGACCAGCACGCGGGCGAGGCTGTCCTGGGCCTGCGCGGACGCCGGAGCCATCGCACCGAAGCCCAGGCCGGCGGCCAGCAGTGCCGGGGCAAACCATCGAGTCAGGATCTGCATGCGCATCCTCCAGTGGCCCGCAGACACTTGCGGGTGCGATGCCACGATGCCCGCGTCCTGGTGAACCTGTCTCCAACCCGCGCGGCAACGGCGCTTGTCCGACGACGCGGTAAAGGCCGCATTCATCCGCGCGCAAACGGAAACGGCGACCCGAAGGTCGCCGCCCGTCATTGCAGGTCTCGACGCGCAGGCGCGGCTTACTTCTTGTGCGGGGCCTTGCCGTTCATGGCCAGGTAGGCCTTGTATTCATCGGTGGACAATGCGCCATCGGCGTTGGCATCGGCCTTGTCGAAGACCTCGCTCAGGCTCTCCACGCTCGCCGTCTCGGCCTTGCTCAGGGTGCCGCTGCTGTCCGTGTCCAGTTCCGACCAGCTCACTTTCTTCGCCGACGACGAAGGCGTTGCTGCAGTGGCAGGTGTCGCCGGAGTGGCGGCGGTGGCAGCCATGCCGTCAGTGGGTGGCGTGGCCGCGGTGGCCGGCGTTGCAGGCATTGCCGGGGTGGCTGCCATTGCGCCCGCATCCTCGGTGGCTGTCGTCGACGCTGCCGGCGTCGTCGCCTGTGCAGCCGCGTGTTCCTGCGCGGTCATGCTGGAATGCGCGCTCTGCGCGAAGGACAGCGGCGCGGCGAGAGCGGCGGTGATGGCGGTCAACAAGATCAGGGACTGGCGGTTGTTCATCGTGGGAACTCCAGGAAAATGGGGGAGCACGATCCATACCGTGCCCAGGCAATGTGCCGCGAGGGCCGTGAACCGAACCCCGGTTGCAATCGACCGCACAACGCGGTGTTAACCAATGCCGGCGAAAAAACCGCTAGCGGCTCGACGGGTGGGCGGCGGAAACGACCGCACGGCGGCAATTGCGCGGCGCGCCATCCCGCTGATGCAGCTGAACGCAACACAACCTTCATTCCGCTGTACGCGACCGCCGATCGGATGGGCGCCATGGCGCGCCTTTGTCAGGCGTCGTTCTCCGCGCGCGCTGCGACCTCGACTCCACCATCGTCGCCGAGCGTCAGCGTGAGCACGATGGGGCGGCAGCACACCTGGCAATCCTCGATGTAGGACTGGTCGCCCGCGGAATCGTCGACGACGACGTCGATCGCCTCGCCGCAATAGGGGCACTGGATGTCGACGCTGGGCAGCATGGTTGTTTTCCTCATCGGGTGTTCAGCCAAGCGTGTGCGTGCGTGCACCTGGCGTGAGTGGGTGCAATGCGCGCGCCGAGCGCGGGCTGCCAGGGAAGTTCCCCAGCGGCGCCGTCGCCAGGCAAGCATGGTTCATCCGCGCGTGACTAGGGTGGCGGCGCCTGTTCGGGCATTGAGACAGACAAAAGGAAACAGTCCATGCGATCCATTCTGACCCTGACTCCCCTCGCCGCGGTTGCCGGCATGCTGGCGTTCGCCCCCGCGGCTTTTGCGCAGGACAGCAACAGCGTGCCGGCGTCCGGCCGGCATTTCTCCGTGGTTGGCGGCGTCGCCGCGCAAAAGCCGACCAATAGCGGCACCATCAACGGGCAGCGCGTCGATTTCGACGGTGAAGCCGCGCCCACGCTCAGCGCGAGCTACAACGTCAACGACAACATTGCCATCGAAGCCTGGGGCGTTGGAAAATCGGGCCATCGCGTGCGTTCGGCTTCCGGCAAGGTGGCCGGCGTCGATTCGCAGCCGATCGCGGTCAGCGGGCAATACCATTTCCGCCCGGCCCAGAGCACCGTGCGGCCCTTCGTCGGCCTGGGATATTTCCAGTCCAACATCGACAATGAAGCGCCGCAGGACGGCGCTGCGCTGGCCGGGCAGCGACTGGGCATGACGACCCCGAAGGGGCCGATGGCGACCGTCGGCGTCGACCTCAATCTCAGCCCAACCTGGTTTGCGCGCGCCGATGCGCGCTACCTGCACGGCGGCTCCAACATCGCGCTGGACGGCGCCAAGGCCGGCGATGCCAGCCTGGATCCGGTCGTGGTTGGTGTCGGGCTCGGCGCCCGCTTCTGATCCACGCGGCAAGTGATCCACGCAGCACCGACGGGGCCCGCGATGGGCCCCGTTTCTGTTGGCCGCATTCACAAGGCATGCGCCAGCTCCCCGCTAGCCTGCCGGCGATGCCTGAAGGCCCATCGATCGTCATCCTCACCGAGCAAGCCGCGAAGTTCGCGGGCCAGGTCGTGCGCTCGGTCGCCGGCAACAGCAAGCAGGACCTGCAGCGCATGCAGGGCCAACAGGTGCGCGCGATGTGCAGCTGGGGCAAGCATTTCCTGATCGTCTTCGACGGCTTCGCGATGCGCGTGCATTTCCTGCTGTTCGGCAGTTACCGCATCGACGAGCGCAAGACCGACGTCGAAGGCAAGCTCGCCGCGCCGCGCATGCGCCTGGTATTCGACGATGGCGAGCTGAATCTCTACGCGTGCTCATTGAAGTACATCGAGGGCGACCTCGATGCGCATTACGACTGGAGCGGCGACGTCATGGCCGATGCCTGGGATCCGGCCAAGGCACGACGCAAGCTGCGGTCGGCGCCCGACACGCTGGCCGCGGACGCGCTGCTCGACCAGGCCATCTTTGCCGGCGTCGGCAACATCATCAAGAACGAGGTGCTGTTCCGCATCCGCGTGCATCCGGAGAGTACCGTCGGCGCACTGTCCCCGCGCAAGCTCGGCGAACTGGTCAAGCAGGCGCGCGAATACAGCTTCGACTTCCTGCAGTGGAAGAAAGCCTTCGTCTTGAAAAAGCACTACCAGGTGCACACGAAAACGATCTGCCCGCGCGACGGCAATCGCCTCAGTTATCGCAAGCACCTTGGGCGGGCCCAGCGCCGCGCGTTTTTCTGCGAAGCCTGCCAGCGGTTGTATTGCACGGAGGGCTGATCACACTCGCCCGATGCGTGCGCGCAAGCCCCAGGTGTAGGCCAGGTAATGACCCAGCAGCAGTCCGCCCACCGCCAGCAGGCCACCCTGTTGTGCCAGCCAGCTGGCGTGATCCGCGCCGGATCGCGTCCACTGCCAGGCGTGCCAGAAGCCGAAGGCGATGCGCCCGGCGACGACCAGCGTCAGCGCCATCACCAGCCAGCGATTGGGGGTGTAGAAGCCGCCACCGGGGCCGCGCTCGAATCGCGTCAGTGCCAGCCCGAGCAGGCCGAGCAGCCCGCCTGTCGCCAGCCCGAGCAGCGCATGCGTCAACGCGTCAGCGATCCAGCGACCGCTGATCCACGCGCCCAACAGAAAGCCTGCGGTCGACAGCAACAGCATCCACGCATTGGCGCCGACCACCCAGGACTGCACGCGCCTGCGAGCGCGACCCGAGCGATAGCGCTGCAGCAGGCTCAGTGGCAGCACGATCAGGTACAGGAGCATGACGCCGAGGAGCAGCAGCGGAATCAGCAACAAGGGCATCAGGCGTGATTCACGGGTGTTCGGACTCCACGTGCACGCGTTCGCGGCGCAGCAGGTACAGGCCGCTGGCGACGATGATCGCGGCGCCGGTCCAGGTGACGGCGTCGGGCACGACGCCCCACAGGGTCACGTCCAGCAGCACGCCCCAGACCAGGGCGGTGTATTCCAGCGGTGCCAGCAACGACGCCTCGCCCATGCGGAATGCCTCGGTGATGGTGTACTGGCCAGCGGCACCGGCGATGCCGACGCCCGCGATCAACCACGCGTCCTGCGCGCGCAAGGCGACCCAGTGCGGAAGCGCCAGCAGGCCGGCGCCGACCGCCATCATCGCCATCAGCCAGACCACCATCGCCTGGGTGCTGTCGCTGCGCGCGAGCACGCGCACGGTCATCGCACTGACGGCGTACATCAGTGCCGCCAGCAACACCGACAGCGCGGCCAGGCTGAGCATGCCCTCGCCGCTGGGCCGCAGCAGCACCACGACACCGACCAGTCCGATCGCGATCGCGGTCCAGCGCCGCGGCCCCACGCGCTCGCCCAGCAACGGTCCCGAGAGGGCCGTGATCAGCAGCGGCGCCACGAAGAAGATGGAGTAGGCCGTCGCCAGCGGCAGCGTGCGCAGCGCGGACACGAAGCTGGCCATCATCGTGATGCCGAGCACGCCGCGCAGCAGGTGCAGCGACCAGCGCACGCGCAGCAACGGCGCCAGGCCGGTCGACAGCAGCGCCCAGGCCAGGACCAGCGGCAGCGATGCCGCCCCGCGCAGCGCGGCCACCTGGAACGGCGGGTAGTGCGCCGACAGCAGCTTGAGCCCGGCATCCATCATGGAGAACGTGACGACAGCCAGCAGCATCATGGCCATCGCGCGCAGGCGATGCGACGTCGAAGCGGGGTTGGGCGGCGCGGTCATGCGTACAGGATGCGGCATTGCGGAGCCGGCGCGCACGCCGCCACGCAATGGGGTGCGTTACCCTGCGCACCCCGCCAACGGCCGCGCCCGCATGCCTTCCTTCGACGTCATTTCCGAAGTCGACACCCACGAGCTGACCAACGCCATCGACCAGGCCAATCGCGAGCTGACCACGCGCTTCGACTTCAAGGGCGTGGATGCGCGCTACGAGCGCGATGACACCGCGATCAAGCAGTCGGCCCCCAGCGAATTCCAGCTGCAGCAGATGACCGACATCCTGCGTGCACGGCTGGTGGCGCGGAAGATCGACGTGCGTTGCCTGGAGTTCGGCGAGGTCGAGACCAACCTGGCTGGCGCGCGGCAGACGATCACCGTCAAGCAGGGCATCGAGCGCGAGCTCGCCAGGAAGATCCAGGCGCTGCTCAAGGACGCCAAGCTCAAGGTGGACAGCCAGATCAACGGCGACAAGCTGCGCGTCAACGGCAAGAAGCGCGATGACCTGCAGGCGGCGATGGCGTTGCTGCGGGCGAACGAGTTCGAGCGTCCGCTACAGTTCGACAACTTCCGTGACTGAGGGCGCGGCGGTGCAGGATCCCGTCGCCGCAACGCGGCTATGGCTGGAGCGTGCGGTGATCGGCCTCAACCTGTGTCCCTTCGCCAAGGCGGTGCTGGCGAAACAGCAGGTGCGCTTCGTGCTGAGCGACGCGAGCACGGCGGACGCGTTGCTGGCGCAACTGGGCGAGGAACTGTTGCTGCTGCGCGACACGCCAGCCGATCAGGTCGATACCACGCTGCTCATCCATCCGCAGGTGCTCGGCGATTTCCTCGATTACAACGACTTCCTGGAGACGGCCGACGCGCTGGTCGAAGCGCTGGAACTGGACGGCGTGCTGCAGGTCGCCAGCTTCCATCCCGACTATCAATTCGCCGACTGCGCAGCCGACGCGGTGGAGAACTTCACCAACCGCGCGCCGTTCCCGATGCTGCACCTGCTGCGCGAGGACAGCGTGTCGCGCGCGGTGGATGCGTTCCCGGATCCGGATGCGATCATCGAGCGCAACATGGAGACGCTGCGCGAACTCGGCGTCGACGGCTGGCGCGGTTTGCTGGAATAAGCGGCGCTTTTTCGTGGGAGCGACGTCAGTCGCGATTGGCAGATGTCATCGCGACTGGCATCGATTGCACAGGATCCGTCATCAGCCCGCAAACAATCGCCGAAGATCGCTGTCGTCCAGCACGCGCCATTGCCCCGGGGCCAGCTCGCCCAGTTCCAGTCCACCAACGCGGCTGCGATGCAGCGCAGCGACGTGGTTGCCGGCGGCGGCGAACATGCGCCGGACCTGGTGGTAGCGGCCTTCGGTCAGGGCCAGGCGCGCGTGGCGCGGGTCGATCACCTCCAGCGCCGCCGGCGCGAGCGGCGTGGTTTCGGATTCCAGCAGCAGCGTGCCGCTGGCGAACAGCGCGGCCTCGTCGCCACGCAGGTCCTGCGCCAGCGTGGCGTCGTAGACCTTGGCGAGTTTCGATTTCGGCGCGACGATCCGGTGCAGCAGCGCGCCATCGTCAGTGAGCAGCAGCAGGCCGCTGGTCTCGCGGTCCAGCCGGCCGACGGTCGACAGCAGCGGCGAACGCAGGCGGAAGCGTGGCGGCAGCAGGTCGTTGACGATGCGGCCGGGATCCCTGGTCGAGCAGGTCACGCCCACCGGCTTGTGCAACATCAGCGTCAGTCCGGGCGGCGGATCCAGCGGCTCGCCGTCGATGCGGATGTCCGCATGCGCCACCTGGTCGTCGGCGTAGAGCACCTCGCCGTTCGCGTCGGTGATGGCGCCGGTGCGAAACAGCTGTGTCACCTGCTTGCGACTGCCGTAGCCCAGGTTGGCGATCAGCTTCACCAGTTTCATCGGCGGCTGTCCCGTTTGCGCGACGGCGGAGCCTGGACTGGAACGTTGCTGGCGAGGATGACCTTGAAGCCCTGCTGATGCGCCAGGATGCGAACGTCGTTGAACCGCGTGGCGAGTTCCGACTCATAGGGAAGATGGCGATTGGCGACCAGCAGCAGCCGGCCGCCCGGACGCAGCGCCTGCGCGGCAGCGGCAATGAAGGCGCGGCCGAGGTCCGGGCGATCGGCTTGCCCCAGCCCGTGGAAAGGCGGGTTGGTGACGATGAAGTCGACCGGTTGCAGCAGGCCGTTGGTGACGTCGTGCCAATGGAAGGCGATCGCGGCGCGTTGCGCGAAGGGGGCCAGGTTGACGCGCGCCAGTTCGAGCGCGCGTGCCTCGGCTTCGTACAGGTCCAGTGCGGTCACGCCGGGACAGCGCGCGAGGATCTCGGTGGCCAGGTAGCCGTAACCCGCGCCGAGGTCGGCGCCGTGCCCGGCCAGGTCGGAAGGAAGGTGCGCGGCCAGCAGGGCCGAGGCGGGATCGATGCGGTTCCAGGCGAAGACGCCGGGCCGGCTGGCGTAGCGGCCGTCGGCGACGGGCCGTGGGGCATCGGCGGCGATCCATTCGGCAGCCAGCCCTGCGTCATGGCCACCGTGCAAAGGCGCAGTCCAGAACACCCGGCAGTGCGCGCGCGACAGCGTCTGCAACGGGCCGGCCAGCCGCGCCAGGTCCGCTTCGCCGGACTTGGCGCCTTCGGCATTGGACATCGAGGCGACCACGATCCCGCCCGGCGCCACGTGCGCGATGGCGCGGGCCAACAGCGCGCGCGCCTCGTCGCGCTGGCGCGGCGGCAGCACCAGCACAAGGGGATAGCGCGTGCCCGGATCGGCCTTGACGACGACCTCAAGGCCGCAACGCTGCAAGGCGTCGGCCTCCGGCCTGAAGCCCTGCTCGCACACCAGCCCAGGCCGCGGCGCGTCGAACAGCACGGCGCCGCTACGGGCGCGCAGGAACAGGGCGCCACCAGCGGCCGGCCACGTCAATGCGCCCTGGGCGAAGGGCAGCAACAGGGTGTCGAGCGCGGGATCGCCGGCAGCGGGCATGGGTCGGCCTGGAGGAAGGACGGTCTGGAGCACGGGAATGTTACCGACTGCGCCGCCGCGTCCGGCGGCGACTTGACTGGATGGCAACATCGCCGCGTCCATGATCGCCTGCACCGAAGTCGTGGAGTCGAACATGCGGGCACTCTTCGTGGGTGGCACGGTGGACAACAGCGAGCTGGACCTGGATGGCCAGCAACCGCCTGCGCACTACCCGCCGGATGGCGGGACCGGGCGCTCGCGCTATCGGCTGCACCACATCGGCCGCAACGACGACGGGATTGCGTACGTGGTCTATGGCGCGCCGGACCTGGCCGACGCCGAGGTGGAACGCATCGCTGGCGAGCGCGATTACGCGCGCCGGTTCCAGGCGACACCCGCGCCAGCGCCGGCCTGAGCGTTCACTCCACCACCGGCGCGTTGGGGTCCGCGGGCCCGCTGCGCAGCGATGGCTCCGGCGGCGAGGGATTCGGCAGCCGCGTCACCGCTTCGATCTCGTCCAGCCAGATGTTGAACAGGGTCGCGGGGTGGGGACGGCCATCATCGAGGAAGGCTTCCAGCCGCAACGTCGCATTCATGCCCTCGCGCCCGCCCGGGTCGAAGAACACCAGCATGCTCGGCGTCAGTTCGACGATGCCTTCCACCGCGCTGCCATCGTCGAGGACGACGCGGACACGCTCGCTCTCGAGCAACTGGTCGGCGATCGTCTGCAGCCGGGCGATGTCGACGGCTTGCTGGTAGACGCGCGGCGCAATGCGGCCCATGACTCAATCTCCGGTGGGTGCGGGATGGGTGCCGGCCGCCGATGCAGGCGTCACCCGCCAGATGCGGCCGCCGACGTCGTCGGCCACCAGCAGCGCGCCATCGGCGGCCACGGCCAGGCCCACCGGGCGACCCTGCGCGTGGCCGCGGGCGTCGAGGAAACCGGTGAGGACGTCCTCCGCCGCACCGCTCGGGTGGCCGTCGGCAAAGGGCACGAAGATCACCTTGTACCCGCTCTGCGGGCGCCTGTTCCACGATCCGTGCTGGCCGATGAAGGCGCCGTTGCGGTAGTGCGCGGGGAGCAGGCCGGCGTCGTAGAACGCCAGTCCCAGCGAAGCGGTGTGTGGGCCGAGGGCGTAGTCCGGAACCAGCGCCGTGGCGATGAGGTCCGGGCGTTGTGGCTGCGGTCGCGTGTCGACGTGCTGGCCGTAATAACTCCATGGCCAGCCGTAGAAGCCGCCATCACGCACCGCCGTCATGTAATCGGGAACCAGGTCGCTGCCCAGTTCGTCGCGTTCGTTCACCGCCACCCACAACGCGCCGCCCTGCGGTTGCCAGTCCATCCCGACCGGATTGCGCAAGCCCGACGCATAGACGCGGCTCGCGCCGGTGGCCACGTCGATCTGCTCGATCAGCGCGCGCCCGGCCTCGACAGCCAGGCCGTTGTCGCCGGCATTGCTGTTGGAGCCGACGCCGACGTACAGATGGCGGCCATCGCGGCTGGCGACCAGGCTCTTGGTCCAGTGATGGTTGATCGGCCCGGCGGGTAGCTTCGCGATCACGCGTGGCGGGGCGTCGATGCGCGTCTCGCCGTCGCGGTAGGGGAACGCGACCACGGAATCGGTATTGGCGACGTAGAGCGTCCCGCCGACCAGCGCCATGCCGAAGGGTGAATTCAATCCCCGCAGCAGTACGCTGTCGACGTCGGCAACGCCATCGCCGTCGCGATCACGCAGCAAGCGGATGCGATTGGGACTGGGTGCGCCCGATCCCGCCCGGCGCATGACCCACTTCATCACCAGGCCCCGGAGGCCCTTGCCATCGGCGGGCTTGGGCGGCGCATCGGTTTCTGCAACCAGCACGCCGCCGTCAGGCAGCGCCAGCAACCAGCGCGGATGCGCCAGTCCGCTGGCGAAGGCGTTGACCACCAGACCCGGCGCGGTGGTAGGCATGGCGCCCGTCGACCAGCCTTGCGCAGGCGCGATCGCCACCGTGGGAATCAAGTGGGTGACCGGCGGCGGCAAGATCGGGTCGGGGCCCATGCCTTGGCGTACCAGCAGCCGTGCATGATCGCCACAGCCGGCCAGCGCAAGCAGGAGCGAGGTCGCAAGGGCGGCCACCGCGCGCGACGGCGCGGACGTCGCCGCAACATCGGCAACGCGAGCCGCGCGGACTCGCGTCACCGGCAGGGTCACTGTGCGGGTGACGGGTTGCCGCGCGCCGCGTTGAACTCCGTCTCCGACAACTTGCCGTCGCCGTTGGTATCGGCGCTGGAGAAGTTGCTGCTGATCGAATCGGTGCTCGACAGTTCATCGCGCGTGATGCTGCCGTCCTGGTTCTTGTCCATCTGCGAGAACGACGCGCTGCTCGAATCCATGCTGCCCATCATGCCGGTGCTGGTGGTGCTGGATCCCGATGTGGTCGCGCCCATGCCCGTGGACGTCATGCCCGTGGACGTCATGCCGGTGGATGTCCCGCTGGATGCCATGCCGGTGTCGGCCGGTACGGTCGAGGACATCGACGGCGAGGTGGCCGCGGTCTGGTGATCGGTGGCGCATGCCGCCAGCATGGCGATCGGTGGCGCCAGCAGGGCGAGCAGGACGGTGGTCTTCTTGGTCATTGGAGTTTCCTTGTTGCGGCGGGCGCGGTGCCCGCGTGGTGGAGCGCATCCCGCAGGACGTGCGCCGGGGATCCCCCTGCAACGGCGAGGGTCACAGCGCGACCGTAAAGGCATGGTGACGTGCGCCATGCACTGTCGAGCTTGTGGGCGCGCATTGGTCGGCTTCAGGTTCGCGCCGCTGTCGCAGGCCTGAATGTCGTGCGGTCGCTGTGCTGTGCCCGCGCGCCCGGTGAAGATGCGCGAATCAGTGATCCCGCGACATTGCGCGATCCACGATTGCGGACGCGTCGGATGAAGAAGCTGGCTACACGCCGAGTGCGCCGGCCTCGCCTGCGCGCGCGGCCTCGCCGGACAGCACTGCGCTGGCCGGTTGCGCCTGGCCGATCAGGTAGCCCTGCGCGTAGCGCACGCCCAGTTCGCGCAGGTGCTGCAATTGCCGCGGCGTCTCCACGCCTTCGGTGATCACCTCGGCGCCCAGGCCATGGGCCATGGCGATGATGGCCTCCACCAGCGCCATCGCGCGCGGACTGTCGAACATGTGGCGCGCGAACGCCTGGTCGACCTTGACGAATTCGAAGTCGAGTTTGTGCAGGTGGGTGAGGTTGGAGTAGCCGGTGCCGAAGTCGTCCAGCGCGAACGGCACGCCGTGCTCGCGGCAATGGAGCATCACCGCATGCACCGGCGCGTAGTCGAGCATCCGGCTTTCGGTGACCTCCAGCTTGAGCGCGCCGGGCGGCAGTTGCGCGCGCTCGACCCGCGACACGATCTGCCGCGCCATTCCCGGTTCGACCAGCTGCTTGGCCGACAGGTTGACGGCGATGCTGGGCAGTGGATCGACGCCTGCATCGCGCAGGCCGGTGAGCACCTCGAGCACGCGATCGAGCACGTATTCGCCGACCGGCACGATCAGCGACGTCTCTTCGGCCAGCTTGATGAATTCCGCCGGCGACACCGTGCCGCGCTCGGGCAGTTCCCAGCGCACCAGCGCTTCGTAACTGGTGACGCGCCCAGCCGGGATGTCATACAGCGGCTGGTAGCGCACCTCCAGCGTGCCGCTGTCCAGTGCATCGCGAAGTTTGGCTTCGAGCCGGATCTTGCCGATGCCGCTGCGTTCGACCGGGTCGTCACGGGCGACGTCCTCGGCGGGCAATGCCAGATCGCTCGGCAAGCTGGCG
>JBBRHT010000028.1:0-13386 GCA_038222295.1 Lysobacterales bacterium | reverse complement strand
GCGCTCCAGGCGTTCGCGCAGGTAGCCGCGATTGGGCAGGCCGGTCAGCGCATCGTGCATCACCTGGTGCTTGAGCTGCTCCTGGATGCGCTCACGTTCGCCGATCTCGCGGCGCAGTTCCTGCGTGCGTTCCTGCACGCGCTGCTCGAGCTGGGCAAAGGCGCGTTGCTGGATCAGCGCCGAGCGTCGGCGATTGAGGCTGTTGGCGATCTGCGAGCCGACGAAGCTCAGCAACTCCTGGTCGGCGGCGCCGTAGACGATCGATGGCGTATAGCTCTGCACCGCCACCAGCCCGATCACCTCGTCTCCGACGATCAAGGGCACGCCGAGCCAGCACGCGGCCGGCGGCCCCACGCCGATCAGATCGACCTCGCCCCGCTGGGCGAGCAACTCCATGTCGCGCGTCGCGCCTAGCAACGGCTGTCCGTGCCGCAGGACGTATTCGCTCAATCCGCGCGCCAACGGCCGCGCCGGATGGCTGCGCACCTGCCCATCGACGAAGTAGGGGAACTCGAGGGTTTCGCGGGTTTCCGACAGCAGCGCGATGAAGAAGTTGGTCGCGTTGAGCAGCTGGCCGACCACCCTGTGCACGCGTTCGTAGAACTCGCCCTGGCTGATGTCGGCCGTGGCCAGCTGCGCGATCTCGAACAGCGCCGCCTGCAGCCGTTCGGCGCGCTGGCGCTCGACGATCTCCAGCTGCAGGCCCTGGTTGGCGTCAGCCAGTTCCAGGGTGCGCAGCCGCACCGATTTCTCGAGTTCGTCCTGGCCGAACTTGCGATCCAGCGCGGTCAGGATGTGGCTGGCGACGAAGGACAGCAGCGTCCGGTCGGCGGGCGAATAGCTGACGTCGTCACGATAGCTCTGCACCACCAGCGCGCCGCGGACCTGGCCTTCGCGCAGCATCGGCACGCCCAGCCAGTCGTGACTATCCGGTCCGTAGACCAGCAACGGCCCGGAGACCTGTTGTTGCAGCTCGCTGGTGCGACCCATCAGCGGCAAGCCATCGCGGATCACGTACCAGGTCAGCGTGTGCTCACGCGAGGCCAGCGGGATCTCGCGGGCCGGATCGCGCGGCGTCGTGTCCTCGACATCGACGAAGTACAGGAAGCGGATGGTGTCGCGCTCGGCATCGTGCAGCACGATGAAGAAATTCTCGGCGTACATCAGCGAGCCGACGATGGCGTGGATGCCGCGCAACAGGTCCGGCATGTCGCGCTCGGAGCCGGCCAGGTCGGAGATCGCGAACAGCGCACGCTGCAATTGCTCGGAGTGCGAGAGGCGCGCGTTGGCGCTCTCCAGTTCGGTCCACTTCAGCGCGCGTGTCAGCAGTGGCGCGGCGACGCGCAGTGGCGGGTCCAGCGCCGCCAGCAACGTGGGCCCGATGCGCGGCTGCTTCAGCGTCACCAGCAACACCGCCTGCACTGGCGGTGCCAGCGGCACGGCCACGCGCAGGTGCTCCTCATCCCAGGAGTGGGTGCCGGATGCCAGCGCCGCGCGGGCCAGGGCCCCGCCATCCGGATCCGGGCTGGATGCGCCCAGCAGCATCGGCGTGGACTCTCCGTCCAACCACAGCAGCACGCTGGCGGCAGCGCATTCCGGCCGTGCCCGCACCAGTTGCAGCAGCACCTCCGCGATCTCGGCGGGCGTGCCGCCGGCCACCAGGCGATCCAGCCACGGTGGCAGCAGGTCGGCATGGGCGGCGGCGACGGCCAGCGCGGTATCCAATCACTTTCCCCCGCGGACCAATGCCTCGACTTCTAGCATGTTGCCACTGGCCAACGCCGTGACAGGGCCCGCATTGCCCGGATCCGCCGGCCCTCAGGCGGCGACTGCCAGCGGATCGCGCCAACGTGCCAGCAATGCCGCCTCGCGCTGCCTGGCCGCCTGCAGGTGGGCGTGCTTGACGTGCCCATAGCCGCGGATGTGTTCCGGGATGCTGGCGATCTCCGCCGCCAGGCCGACGTTGCCGGCTGTCAGCGTGTCGAGCAGTTCCCGGGCGAGGCGTTCGTAATCGGCGATGAGCTGGCGCTCCATCCGACGCTCGGCGGTCCGGCCGAAAACATCGATGGGCGTGCCGCGCAAGCGGCGCAACGCCGCCAGCGCCTTGAACGCAGTCAGCACCCATGGGCCGAACGTGCGCTTCTGCAACTCGCCATCGGCGTTCTTCTTCGACAACAACGGTGGCGCGAGGTGGAAGCGCAGGGTGTAGTCGCCTTCGAACTGCTGCTCAAGCCGGCGCCGGAAATCACCGCTGGTGTACAGGCGCGCGACTTCGTACTCGTCCTTGTAGGCCATCAGCTTGAAGAAGTAGCGGGCGACGGCCTCGGCCAGGTCGGTGCTGCCGGGAACGCACCGGTGTTCGGCGGCGCGCACGGTGGCGACGAGGTCGACATAGCGGCGCGCATAGCGCGCGTCCTGGTAGTCGGTGAGGAAGGCGACGCGGCGTGCGATCACCTCGTCAAGCGATCGCGACAGTCGCGCGTCGTCCAGCGGCAGGAAGGCGACGTCGCCGCCGTGCGCGGGCACGTGCCGCAACTCGTCTTCCTGGCGGGTGGCCAGCAGCGCGTCGGCGAGCCCGGACTCGTGGCCTTCGGAGGCTCGCGGCGCCAGCAGCGGCAATTCGTGTGGCGTGCGTTCGGCGACCGTCGCCGCATTGCGCACCACGCCGGCCGCCTCGGCGACCGTCTCGATGTCGATCGCGGCCACGCGTCCCCACGCGAATGCGGTCTTGTTCATCTCGACCGCCGCGCCGTTCAACTCCACCGCGCGCATCAGCGCCTCGAGCGACAGTGGCACCAGTCCCTGCTGCCAGGCATGGCCGAGCATGAAGAGGTTGGCGGCGATGGCGTCTCCCAGCAGCGCCGTCGCCAGTTGCGTCGCATCGACCAGCAGCGGCTCGCGCCCGCCCAGCGCGGTGCGCACAGCGGCGATGATGTCCGCGGCGGGGAATTCCATGTCCGGGCGCGTGGTGAACGCGCCGGGCATCGCCTCGTAGGTATTGAGCAGCACGCGGCTGCGATCGGCGCGGATCTTCGACAGCGCCCAGTAGTCGTTGACCACGACCATGTCGCAACCCAGCACCAGGTCCGCCTCGCCGGCGGCGATGCGCACGGCGTGGATGTCGGCCGGGGACTTCGCGATGCGGATGTGCGTCGTCACCGCCCCGCCCTTCTGCGCCAGGCCGGTCTGGTCGAGCACGGTCGAGCCGCGGCCTTCGAGATGCCCGGCCATGCCCAGCAGCGCGCCGATGGTGACCACGCCGGTGCCGCCGACGCCGGTGATCAGGATGTTCCAGGGCTGCGACAGGTCGGTGGCGAACGCGGGCTGCGGGATGTTCGCCAGCAGCTCGGCCGCGTTCGCCCTGCGGCCCTTGCGCACGCTGCCGCCGTGCACGGTGACGAAGCTGGGGCAGAAGCCTTCGACGCAGCTGTAGTCCATGTTGCAGCCGGACTGGTCGATCTCGCGCTTGCGCCCGAACTCGGTGTCCCTGGGCAGCACCGACACGCAGAAGCTCTTCTTGCCGCAATCTCCGCAGCCCTCGCACACCAGCGTATTGACGAACACGCGCTTGGCCGGCGCGACGATCCTGCCGCGCTTGCGGCGGCGGCGCTTCTCGGTCGCGCAGACCTGGTCGTAGACCAGCACGCTGACGCCCTTCACTTCACGCAGGCGTTTCTGCACGGCGTCGAGCTCGCGGCGGTCGAAGAATTCAACGCCCGACGGGAAGATCGACGGGTCCGACCATTTCCCGATCTCGTCGGACACGATGACGATCGCCTGCACGCCTTCGCTGCGCACCTGCTGCGCGATCTGCGGCACCGACAACGTGCCGTCGACCGGCTGGCCGCCGGTCATCGCGACCGCGTCGTTGTAGAGGATCTTGTAGGTGATGTTGACGCCGGTGGCGACCGACTGCCGGATCGCCAGCGAGCCGGAATGGAAGTAGGTGCCGTCGCCGAGGTTCTGGAACACGTGCGGCGTCTGCGTGAACGGCGCCTGCCCCGACCAGGTCACGCCTTCGCCACCCATGTGGGTGAAGGTGTCGGTGCTGCGGTCCATCCACGTGACCATGTAGTGGCATCCGATGCCGGCCAGCGCGCGCGAGCCGTCGGGCACCCGCGTCGAGGTGTTGTGTGGACAGCCGGAGCAGTAGTGCGGCACGCGCGGGAAGTTCGCCCGCGGCAGCGCGAGTTCGGCTTCCTTCGATGCAAGGAACGTGAGCTGCTGTTCGATGTGCGGGGAGGTGTGGAAGCGCGCGAGCCGACCGGCGATCACGCGCGCGATCCGCGCCGGCGTGAGCTCGTTGGTCGAGGGCAGGATCCAGTCGCCACTCTCGTCGTACTTGCCGACGATGCTCGGGCGGCGCCCGACGAAGTTGTAGAACAGCTCCTTCATCTGGCTCTCGATGAAGGCGTGTTTCTCCTCGACCACGAGGATGTCCTCGAGTCCGCGCGCGAATTGCCCGATCCCGACCGGCTCCAGCGGCCAGGTCATGCCGACCTTGTACACGCGGATGCCGAGGTCGCGGCAGGCGCGTTCGTCCAGGCCGAGTACTTCCAGCGCCTGCAGCACGTCCAGGTAGGACTTGCCGGTGGTGACGATGCCCAGCCGCGCATTGGGCGAATCGATCACGACGCGATCGATGCCGTTGGCGCGCGCGAACGCCTGCGCCGCCTTGACCGCGTACCGGTGCAGGCGCATTTCCTGGTCCAGCGGCGGGTCGGGCCAACGGATGTTGAGGCCGCCCGGTGGCAGCTCGAAGTCCGTTGGCGTGACGATCCGCAGCGCGAACGGGTCGACGTCCACCGACATCGACGACTCCACCGTTTCGGCGATGGTCTTGAAGCCGATCCAGCGCCCGGTGAAACGCGACATCGCCCAGCCGAGCAGGCCCATGTCGAGGATGTCCTGCACGCCGGCCGGATTGAGGATCGGCATCAGCGCGCTGCTGAACTCGCCCTCCGAGCCGTGCGGCAAGGTGGACGAGCGGCAGGCATGGTCGTCCGCCGCGAGCGCGAGCACGCCGCCCTGGCGCGAGGTGCCGGCGGCATTGCCGTGCTTGAAGACATCGCCGCAGCGATCCACCCCGGGACCCTTGCCGTACCACATCGCATAGACGCCATCGACGGTGGCGCCCTCGAACAGGTTGGTCTGCTGCGTGCCCCAGACCATGGTCGCGCCGAGGTCTTCGTTGAGGCCGGGGGTGAACTTCACCCCGGCGGCCTCCAGATGCTTCTTCGCCCGCCACAACTCCAGGTCGAAGCCACCCAGCGGCGAGCCGCGATAGCCGGAGATGAAGCCGCCCGTGTTGAGGCCCGCGGCCTGGTCGCGCAGGCGCTGCATCAACGGCAGTCGCACCAGTGCCTGGACCCCGGACAGGTAGATGCGACCGTTCGGGCGCGTGTACTTGTGCTCGAGCGTGTAATCCAGGTCGAGCGCGGGACAGGCCAGGGCGGTGTCCGCCGGCGGGGGCGGCGTGGATTCGGCGGTACGGGTCATGGCGGCTCGCGGAGAGGCATGGCGCGACCCGGGGGTCCGCCAGCGCGCAGGTCTGGAAGCCGGAAATCCTATCAGTTCAGGGCGGTCCGGCCCTCCCGGCCGAACCGGCACGGGTCCGTCGCGCCGCTGGGCTGATCGATGGATGCCGGCGATGGACGGCTGCCGCGCGCATGAATGGGGCGATGCCGGTTACCGCCGCACCAGCGTCGGCAACAACGCGACGGCAGCCTCAAATCCGCGCGCGCGTTGCCGTATCGTCGGCATTGCATCGCGGACACGGCTGCGACTGCATCTGGATGGTTGCTGCCGCTTCGCCAGCCGTGGTTCACGCGACGACGACGACACTGTGCCGGCCGCGGTCGCTGCAAGCGTGGCGGCATCGTCGACAGCGTAGGCATGCACAGCGGGGATGATTCGATTGATGGTGAGGTTGCTGTTCCTGATGATGTTGTGCCTGGGCCTGCCGGCCTGCGAGCGTGCGCAGCCCGCGTCGCGATCCGGCGCCGACGTCGTGACGCTGGGCAACCAGGGCGAGACCCCGGGCAGGCACGACCACGCGCGCAGCGCACCGCCGCCGGCTGATTACCTCTCCGGCACGCACTGGCCGGCTGCGCGCCTGCACGATGGTGCCGCCTGGATCAGCTGCACCGACGACTACGCAGCGCAAGGCGACGGGCACCCAGTGGAGTCGCTGGATTTCCTGGTGCTGGTGGATACGCTGTCCCCGTGTCGCGACACCGGCCTGTTGCGCTTGCGCTATCGCGGCAACATCGGCCCCGGCTTCACAGCGCTGGTCGAGCGCGTCGGCGCCATCGCCCGGCGCATGGACATCCGCGACCGCATCCTGGACATCGACTCGACCGGGGGCGAAGTCGAGGAAGCCATCCGCGCCGGCGACGTGATCGCCGGTTCGCAGTGGGCGATCTGGGTGCGTGACCGCTCCGTCTGCCACAGCGCCTGCGTGCTGGTGCTGGCGGCCGGCGACACCCGCTCGATCGCCGGCAAGGTCGGCATCCATCGATTGATCCGCCAGCAATCGCGTGCCACCACGCGACGCGAACTGAGCGCCGAGCTCAAGGACATCACCGACCAGGTGCGCGACTACCTGGCGCGCAACGGCGCCGCGAGCGCCCTGGCCGACCAGATGATGACGATCCCAAACCGCGACCTGCGCGTGCTGACGGCAAATGAGCTCGCAGGCTTCGGCTTGTCGGGGACCAATGCCGTGCAGGACGACCTGGACCGCATCACCCTGATGCGCCAGTGCGGAGACGACTTCGTGCACCGGCGCGACCGGTTCATGCGCGCATTCGACAGCACCTGCATGAAGCCCGGCGAAGGCGCCGAGGCGATGCAGGCCTGCGGGCATGAGCTGGAGCAACGATTCGGCTTTCCCGACGCGCACTGCGCCGGACGCGGCGCGCTGGACCAGTACGCCCAGCGGGCGGGACAGGCACTGCCACGATCGGCACAAACCTCGCCGCGCGCCCTCAAGGCGGGAGCCGCCACCGGCGCTGTCGACTGACCGGCTGGCGCGCGATGCGCGAGGTGGCCGCTAGCGCGTGAACTTGCAGTTGAACGCCACCGTGATGCGCTCGCCATCGCCGACGAAAGGCGTGACGTGGTGCATCAGCCAGGACGGGAACAGCACCAGTTGCCCGGCCTGCAGCAGGTAGCCGGCGTGGGCGACGTTGAACGGCGGCACCAGCGACTCGTTGCCCATGTCGGTGTGCATTCCCGCCTCCGGGTTGGGATGCAGGAAGGTCAACGTGCCGCTGTCCTCGCTGCCCGGATCCGCGCGACCCGCATCCACGCAGTAGACGCCGGACCACGACGCATTGGGATGATTGTGGGTGCCGAACCAGCCTTGCCGGCGGGTGATGTGGAACCAGGACTCCACGCCCACCCGCAAGTGGCGCATGAGCTCGGGCGGATGGTTGTTGAGCTGCTGGACCAGCTGCAGCGTCCGCGACAGGCAGAACTCGCGCAGCTCGGCGACCTCCGGTTGCGGCCAGCGGAACAGGTCGAAGCGACTCTCGAACAGGGCCGCGTTGCGTTCTGTGTAGGGAACCGGGTTGCGATCGGCATCGCGGTCATGGGCCAGGAACAGTGCGCGCAGCGCGGCGTTGAGCCGCGTCGGGTCCGGATGCTGGTCGAAGGCGAACGGCACCGGGAACAGGGGCAGGATCTTGGGCACGCGATGGCTCCTTGTCGTGGCGTGATCTTAATCGTGCCGCCCCCCGGCTTTGCGCGGCCGGTTCCGGTGTAGGCTTCGGACTCGGGCGAATCGCCGCGTGACGGGGGCCGAATGAAGACGATCCTGGTGGCCAGTTCCAAGGGCGGCGTCGGCAAGACGACGATCGCCTCGCATCTTGCCGCGCAGTCGGCGCTGGCCGGACAGCACACCGCGCTGGTCGACGCCGATCCACAAGGCTCCTCCACCCGCTGGGCGCAGCGACGCGCGGGCATGGCCAGCGCGGTGCTGCCGCTCGACGGCAGTGGCGGCAAGGGCTGGCGTCGTCAGCTGCCCACGGATACCGGCGTGGTCATCATCGATGCCGCCGCCGGTTCCATGGCCGCCGAACTGGCGCCGTTCCTGGAGCGCGCCGATGCCATCGTGGTTCCGATCCTGCCCTCGACCCTGGACATCGAGGCCACCGTGCCATTCCTCGACACCCTGGCCAGGCACCCGCGCGTGCGCCGCGGCGAATTGCGCGTCGGCCTGGTCGGCAACAAGCTCAAGCCATGGACGAACAGTTCGCAGCAGGCGCTCGAACTGCTCAGGCAGTGGCCGTATCCGCTGGTGGCGCAGCTGCGCGACAGCCAGGCCTACGCCATGCTGGCCGGGCTGGGAAAGAGCCTGTTCGACTATCACTCCGCGCAACTGCGCGAGCACCAGGCGGATTGGCAACCGCTGCTGCGCTGGCTGAAGAAAGGGCCCTGAACGCAGGCATCTCCCGCACCGGGAGGACTCACGCCGTCGCACGTCCGCTTCGTTACGCTGCTGCAATCAGGGTAGCTGCCCAGCGGTGCCCGTCCGCGACATCAACCAGGCCGTGAGAGAGTCCATACCGTGAGAGAACTCATCCTGTTGCGCCATGCCCACGCGGAACCGGCCAGCGCCGGCCAATCCGACATGGACCGTCCGCTGTCGCCCGAAGGCCTTGCCGAAGCCGAAGCCGCGGGCCGCTGGCTGGCCGAGAACAAGCTGATCCCCGACCGCGTGCTGTGTTCGCCCGCGCGCCGCACCCGCGAAACCGTCGAATCGGTGCTTGCGGAGGTGGGTTATGTCGACCAGCGCCTGGACCCGGGCATCTACGAGGGCACATCCGGAATGCTGGCCGAACTGGCCGACAACCACCGCGACGCCGACCGCCTGCTGCTGGTCGGGCACAACCCGGGCCTGGAGCATCTGGCCGCGCTCATGCACAGCGGGCAATCGGGCGACTTCCGCGGGATGCCGCCCGGCGGCATCGTGGTGCTGTCGCTGCCGGTCGACGCGTCCATCGAGCCAGGCGTCGCCACCCTGTCCGCTTTCTGGTGGCCGTGACCAGGCACCTGCGTCTGTCACTGCATCGGGGCATGCTGGCGACGCTGTTGCTGGTGCTGGGCATGGCGGCCGCGCTACCCGCGGAAATCGATCCGGCGGCCTCGCGCATCGGATTCACCCTGCAGACGCGGTGGGGCCAGTCGCTGCTGGGGCACTTTCCGGATCCGCGGGGTGAAGTGGCCGAACTTGCGGACGGGCGCCACCAGGTGCACCTGAAGCTGAAGGCGGCGACCGTGGAGATCGTCGACCACCCTTCCTACACGCGCTTCACCCGCGGCAGCGGGTTTTTCGACGCCGCCGAATACCCGCAGGTCGAATTCCTGTCCGACGCGTATGGACCGGCGTTGCTGCACGACGGTGGCGAGCTGCCCGGGATGCTGACGATCCGCAATGTTCGCCGCCGCGAAGTGTTCACCATCCGCCCCGGCAGTTGTGATGCACCGGGGCATGATTGCGACGTCGTCGCCAGCGGCACCATCCGTCGCGGCGACTACGGCATGGGTCGCTGGAACATGGCGCTGTCCGACCGGGTGCGGTTCGCGTTGCGGGTCCGCGTGCGCGGTCCGGGCGGGTGAACGCGCGACAGGCGTGCGTGGCGGCCGTGCTGGCTCTGGCGTGCAGCGCCTGCGTCACCATGACGTCGGGGCAGCGCGCGCGCGCCGAGGCGATCACCGTCACCGCGCGTTCGACCGCGGTCAGCTGCGACCAGCCCGATGCCTGCGCGCAGCCATCACCGCTACACGAGCTGGCGGGCCGGGCGTTCGCGGAAAGCACCCCGGCCGCGCCGCGGCATTACGCATTGATGCTCGATCGCGGCGCCGATGCGATGCTCGCGCGCATCAGCCTGATCCGCAGCGCCACCAGGTCGGTCGACGTGCAGACCTACATCTTCGAGGAGGACGACGCCGGCCACCTGTTCCTCGACGAACTGCTCGCGGCCGCGCGGCGCGGGGTCCGGGTGCGGCTGCTGATCGACCAGCTCTCCGCGCTGGAGCGCGTCAACACCCTGGCTGCGCTGGCCGGCGCGCACGGGAACTTCTCCATCCGCGTCTACAACCCGGTACTGCGCCGCGCGCACATCAGCTATCCGGAGTTCCTGCTGGCCGCCACCTGCTGCTGGCACCAGCTCAACCAGCGCATGCACACCAAGCTGCTGCTGGTGGATGGCGCCGTTGGCGTCACCGGCGGGCGCAATTACGCCGACGATTATTTCGACTGGAGCGGCGACTACAACTTCCGCGATCGTGACGTCCTTGTGGCGGGTCCCGTGGCGCGCGACATGCAGCGCAACTTCGACGCATTCTGGGACAACGTGCGCAGCTGGCCGGCCGAGCGGCTCACCGACGTCGCCCGGCGCATCCTCGATTCCGGCGTGCCGCCGCTCGCCAAGGACGACTTCGAGCAGCCACAGCGGGTCGCGGCCATGTCGCGCGATGCCGCCGACACCGACCTGGTCCGCACGCGGCTGGCCGACAAGGCATTGCCGGTCGGCGCCGTCGATTACCTCGCCGACCTGCCGCAAAAACACAGCGAGGCCAACCCGGGGCCGGCCACTGCGTCGCGCGGCCTGCGCGAACTGATCGAGTCCGGTCGCAGCGAGGTGCTGCTGCAGACGCCATACCTGGTGTTGTCGCAATCGGCGCAGGACATGTTCCGTGGCATGCATCGGCGCCAGCCACCACCGCGCGTGATCATCTCGACCAGCAGCCTGGCGTCGACCGACTCGTTCATCACTTACGCGTTGTCGTACAAATACAAGCGCCGCTACCTGCGCGATTTTGGTTTTGAAATCCACGAATACAAACCGTTTCCCGCCGACGCGCCGGTCAATGTGCCGCCCGCGTCGCCCGTGGCCGACAGCCAGCCGGCGATCGAGCCCGGGCGATTGTTCGACGCCTCCAGTTCGCGTCGTCCGCGCGAGCGCCTGGGCAACAACGGCTCGGTGGTCGGCCGCTACCGCAATCCGCTGCAGAGCGAATACGCGGCGCTGTCCGCGCGCCGGCGCAACCTGGAACGCGTGCCGCTGATGCACGCCGGCGTGCGCATCGGCCTGCACGCCAAGTCCATGGTGGTCGACGACCGCGTCGCGGTGATCGGCACGCACAACTTCGACCCGCGCGGGGACCACTACAACACCGAGAGTGCGGTCGTCATTGCCGATGCGGCGTTCGCTCGCGAGCTTGGCGACAGCATCCGCCGCGACATCGCGCCAGCCAACAGCTGGACCATCGCCCCGCGCGACAAGGCGCCGGTGTTCTCCGGGCTGGAGTACTCGCTGGCCAAGCTGTCCGAGCGCCTGCCGATCTTCGACCTGTGGCCGGTGCGCTACGCCACCAGCTATGAATTCCAGCCCGGGCCAGGTTGTCCGGCGCCGCTGCCGCCGACCGACCCCAGGTTCCAGGCCTGTTATCGCGCGGTCGGCGATTTCCCCGAGGTCAACCTCGGTTTCAAGACGGTGCTGACCCGCATCTTCACCGCCTTCGGCGCAGGGTTCGCTCCGGTCCTGTAGCGGTCGCCGGGCCGCTTGCGACGGCCTCCGCCGCGCCATCAACCCAGGCTTCCGGGGACTCGACCGTAGCCCATGCCATCAGAGGGGTGACTTCCGGCCCATGCGGTTTTGGTGTGGTGTTGTACATTACCAGCACACCGACCCACTAAGCCCGGAAGCCCTCCATGAACACCATTCCCCTGCCCACCTCGCTGATGACCCTGCGTCCCTTCAGCCTCCCGCCGGCCGAGCGCGCCAGCGCGTTCCCGCGGCAGTATCGCGAGCGTGATTTCGGCATTGGCTACGGCCGCAGCAGTGGCTACGCCGCCCAGCGCCAATACGTCTCCGGCTGGAGTGGCCAGCCGCGCTTCCGCTGCGGCTGACCGGCTGCGCCGGGGCGACGCGCCCCTCTCCCGCGTTGCCCCGGCGCCGGTCGGTTATCGTGCGGCGATGACCGCCACCACTGCGCCCGTCCCCCAGTCGCGCCTGTTCCGCCGCGCGACCACCCTGGAAGCCCTGAACGCCCTGTCGCGCGACACCGCGATGGCGCCACTGGGCATCGTCTTCACCGAGATCGGCGCGGATTTCCTGCGGGCGACCATGCCGGTGGATGCCCGGACCCGGCAGCCGTACGGGCTGCTCCACGGCGGGGCATCGGTGCTGCTGGCCGAGACCCTGGGCAGCAGCGCCGGCAACCTGTGCGTGGACGCGGATTCCCTGTGCGTCGGCATCGAGATCAATGCCAACCACCTGGCCGCCGTGCGCGATGGCGTCGTCACCGGTACCACGCGGCCGCTGCATGTCGGCCGCACCACGCAGGTGTGGGAGACGCGCATCGAGGACTCCGCCGGCCGGCTGGTGTGCATCTCGCGCCTGACCCTGGCCGTGGTGCCGCAGCGGGCGCGCTGATGCCTTCGACGTGGCCGCGCCGGGCTGCTGGCGACGTGACTTGAATTGACCGCCCGCGACTGTCCCCCTACGCTTCGTGTCTTCCCCTCCCGATCCGGAATGCCCATGTCGATCTCGCTGAACTTCGAACTCAACGACCGCGACCTGGAGCATTTCCACGAGGCGATGGCCAAGTCCCGCAAGGCGGCCGAAGACAAGTCCGAGGGCGAGATCCTCGACTGCGCCCTCAAGCTGCTGTCCGATGCCAAGAAGGTGCGCATCCCGGATTTCATCCTGGAGCGCTTGATGCGCCTGGACGACATGATCGCCATGGTCCGCGACGAGGGCTGGGCGATGCCGCAGGAGGACAAGGAGCGCGTGCTGTCCGCGCTGGTGTACTTCTGCGACCCGGACGACGTGATCCCGGACCACGTGCAGGTGCTGGGCTTCCTCGACGACGCGGTGATGATCGAGTTGTCGGCGCGCGAGCTCAAGCACGAGATCGACGCGTACGACGACTTCTGCGATTTCCGCCAGCACCAGGCCGAGCGCCGCGGGCTGCAACCGGACAAGGTCGGACGCGCCGACTGGCTGTCCAGCCGCCGCGAGGAGCTGGTCGAGCGCATGCATGATCGTCGCGAGCGCGACATTGGCGTGGGCTACGGCAGCAGCAGCGGCTATGGCGCGGCGCGCAGCTACACGCGCACCTGGCGTCCGGGGTTGTTCACCTTCCGCTGAGCCAGGTTGCAGCCGGTTGGCCGGCCGCTTGCTCCCAGACCATCTCCGCCCGGGGCATCCCGTATCGTGCACGCATGAATGAGCCGTCGCTCCCGACCGGCGAGCAGCCTGTGGGCGCGCCCCCGCGCAAGCGCACGGCGGCTGCCAATCCCATCGCGCGCGCGCTGCGCTACGCCTACCGCGTGCCGCTGCTGCTGTGGCACCTGCTGGTCGACCTGCCGCT
>JBBRHT010000027.1:0-13522 GCA_038222295.1 Lysobacterales bacterium | reverse complement strand
CCGGCACGGATCCCGAAGACATGCTGTTGCGGTATCCCTGCAACCTGCCGGCACTGGAGGACGCCGACGGCGTGATCGTCCACTCGCGGCACGCGCTGGGGATGGCGACGGCGTTCTACGGCTCCAATGACATCGCCCCGGAATGGTCCGTGGTGCCCTTCCTCAAGTCGCCCCCACAGGACCTGGACAAGCAGTGGGCACGCACAGAGCTGGGCTTTGGCGTGGATGACTTCGTCGTCTGTTCGTTCGGGATCCTGGGACCCGGGAAAATGAACGAGCGCCTGATCGATGCGTGGCAGCGATCATCGCTGGCCTTGGATCCGCACTGCCACCTGTTTTTCGTCGGCGTCGCGCACGATCCGCTCCATGATGCGGCATTGCGTGAGCAGATCGCCGCGGGCCCCGGCCGCATCGTCGTGACGGGCTACGTGCAGCCCGTCGACTATCGCCGTTACCTGGAGGCCGCCGACGCGGCGGTCCAGCTGCGTCAGCATTCGCGCGGTGAGACATCGGCGTCGGTGTTCGATTGCCTGGCCCATGGCATCCCCACCATCGTCAATGCCCACGGCAGCATGGCCGAGCTTCCCGCTCAAGCCGTGCTGATGCTGCCGGATGCGTTCGATGGCCAGGCGCTTCGGTCCGCACTGGAAACCTTGCGCGAAGACGCGTCACGACGCGATGCCTTGTCCGATGCGGCGCGCGATTATTGTCACGGGCGCGAACCGGCCGAGGTGGCCGTGCGCTACCAGGAAGCCATCGAACGGTGCTATTCGGTGTCCCGCCTGGAAGCGGTCAGGCAAGCGGCCAGCGCGCTTTCGCGCACATGGGACACCCTGCCAGAGGCGGATCGGTGCGAGGTGGCCGAGGCCATGGCCCACAACCTGGGGCGACCCTCGACCCCGCAGGTGTTCGTCGACGTCACGGAACTCGTTCGGCGCGATGCGAAAAGCGGCATCCAGCGCGTTGTCCGCAGCATCGTCGTGTCATTGTTGAAGTGCCCGCCGGACGGCTATCGCGTCGAGCCGGTTCACGCGCTTCCCGGACAGGGGTACCGCTATGCGCGTGCCTTCAGCCACGCGTTGCTCGACGTCGACGCCGCTCCCTTGCCCGACGAGCGCATCACGGTCGCGCCCGGCGACGTGTTCATCGGCCTGGACCTGGGGCTCGAGGAAATTCCTGCCCACGCCGCGCAGCTGCAGCAGATGCGCGATCTCGGCGCGAGCGTCCATGTCGTGGTGTACGACCTGCTGCCGCTGGTGCGCAACGAGTGCTTCCCACCGCACGCAGAGCCGTTGTTCCGCACGTGGCTGACCAGCCTGGCCACGGTGGCCGATGGCGCCATCTGTATTTCGAGAGCCGTTGCCGACGAACTGCATCGCGCACTGGATGGGCTGGGCATCGAGCGACTGCGCCCGCTGAAGATCGGCTATTTCCACCTGGGAGCGGATATCCAGGAAAGCCTGCCGACCCGCGGGGTTAGCGACGCGGAGCACGCGATGATCGCCAGCCTGCAGGGACATGCCAGTTTCCTGATGGTCGGCACCATCGAGCCACGCAAGGGCCATGCGCAGGCGCTGGATGCCTTCGAGATCCTGTGGGCGTCAGGCGCGACGCATCGGCTGGTGATCGTTGGAAAGCCGGGCTGGATGACCGATTCCCTGGTCGAGCGCGTGCGTGAGCATCCGCAACGCGGAGCCAGCCTGCTGTGGTTCGAGTCGGCGTCCGACGAAGTACTGGATATCCTCTACGGCACCTGCTCGGTGCTGCTCGTCGCATCGGAGGGAGAGGGCTTCGGCTTACCGCTGATCGAAGCCGCGCGCCATGGGTTGCCGATCCTGGCCCGCGACCTGCCGGTGTTCACCGAGGTGGCGGGGGAACATGCGCGGTATTTTTCCGGCCTTTCGGCGCTCGCCCTCGCCGAAGCCGCGCAGCTATGGTGCCTGCGAGCACCGCATGCCGATCGTCCCGACTCATCGACGATGCCCTGGCTGACGTGGAAGCAGAGCGCCGCGATGCTGGTCGACGTGGCCGTCCGCAACACGTCCTATGCGACGTGGTTTCCGAGCCAACGGCGATACCTGCCTGCCTACGACACGCGACATGCGGTTCCGCCAGGCAACCGGATCCGCGACCGGGTCCGGTTTCCCGAGCGGGCAGGGCTGGTCCTGCGGACGCATCCGGTGGACCTGCCGGCCGGCACCTACGTCCTGTTCGTCATGGGGACGGCAACCCGTGGCGGGGCATTGGAGGTGGATATCGCCGGGAAAACCTGTACCGTTGCGATCGCTGAAGACCCCGCGCGGGCGCCGACGACGCTGGCGCAATGCCGTTTCGCGCTCGATCGGGATGCCCGTGGCCTCGACATCGCGATTCGTGCCGACGGGATCACCGTCGGCGAGATCTCTGCCGTAGTCATCGAGCCAGTCACGACCGACCCGGCGAACTGCGCCTATCGACCGGCATCCGAGTGCGAAGGATCGCGACCCCTTTCAATCCAAACAGGAAGCACGTACGGATGACGAGTCCAAAGAAAGCATTGATCACCGGCATCACCGGGCAGGATGGCGCGTACCTGGCGCAGCTGCTGCTGGAGAACGGGTACCAGGTGTTCGGCGCCTATCGCCGCACCAGTTCGGTCAATTTCTGGCGGATCGACGAGCTCGGCGTGACCGGGCACCCGAACCTCCACCTCGTCGAATACGACCTCACCGACCTGGGCTCCAGCATTCGCCTGCTCGAGAGCAGCGGCGCAACCGAGGTCTACAACCTGGCCGCGCAGAGCTTCGTCGGCGTCTCCTTCGACCAACCAGTCACCACGGGCAAGATCACCGGCCTCGGTGCGGTGAACGTGCTTGAAGCGATCCGGATCGTCAATCCCGCGGCCAGGTTCTACCAGGCGTCGACGTCGGAGATGTTCGGCAAGGTTCAGTCGATCCCGCAGACGGAGGACACCGCGTTCTATCCCCGCAGCCCTTACGGCGTGGCGAAGCTTTATGCGCACTGGATGACGGTCAATTACCGAGAGTCCTACGGCATGTTCGCCGCCAGCGGAATCCTGTTCAACCATGAGTCGCCGCTGCGGGGGCGCGAATTCGTGACCCGCAAGATCAGCGACGCGGTTGCGCGGATCCGCCAAGGCAAGCTCGACGTCCTGGAGCTGGGCAACCTCGATGCAAAGCGCGATTGGGGATTCGCCAAGGAATATGTCGAGGGCATGTGGCGCATGTTGCAGGTCGACGAACCGGATACCTACGTACTCGCGACCAATCGCACCGTCTCGGTTCGCGACTTCGTGGCGCTGGCGTTCAAGGCCGCCGGGATCGGTATTCGCTGGGAAGGCGAGAACGAAGGCGAGCGTGGCTTCGACGTGGACGGCGGCCGTGAGCTGGTGCGCGTCAACGCCGGGTTCTACCGTCCGGCGGAAGTCGAACTGCTGATCGGCGATGCGAGCAAGGCGAAGGCCAAGCTGGGTTGGGAGGCGACCACCCCGCTGGAGGAGTTGTGCCGGATGATGGTCGAGGCGGACCTGGCCAGGAATGCGCGTGACACGTCCTACTGACGAAGCGCCGCGCAAGCGCGCGCTCGTCACGGGGATCGGTGGTTTCACCGGCCGCTACGTCGCCGCAGAATTATCGGCGGCGGGTTATGACGTGATCGGATTGACGCATGCCGGGGACGCAACGCCGCCCGAGGGAGTCCATGCAATCGATCTATGCGATCGCGACGCGATGATCTCACTGGTGGGCAACCTCCGGTTGGACGCCGTCATCCACCTGGCCGCCATCTCGTTCGTCGCGCACGGCGACGCCGACGCAATCTACCGGGTCAACGTGGTCGGCACGCGCAACCTGCTGGAAGCGCTGGATCGCGCGCCCACGTCGCCGCGCGTCATCGTGCTGGCCAGCAGTGCCAATGTGTATGGCAACGCGACCGTCGAGCCGATCACCGAGCAAACGCCGCCGGCGCCGACCAACGACTACGCGGTGAGCAAGTTGGCCATGGAGTACATGGCCCGGCTCTGGATGGACCGGTTGCCGATCGTGGTAACGCGGCCGTTCAATTACACGGGGGTCGGGCAGGATCCGCGCTTCCTCATCCCCAAGATCGTCGAACATTTCCGGCGTCGAGACACCCATATTGAGTTGGGCAACCTGCGGGTATGGCGGGACATCAGCGATGTGCGGACGGTTGCCAAGTGCTATGCGCGCCTCGTCGAACTGGCTCCGACGGGCGAGATTTTCAACATTTGCTCGGGAACGGCCCACTCCCTTGAAGACATCCTCGAACAAATGGCACTGATCGCAGGCTATCGCATTACGCCGGCCGTCAATCCGGAGTTCGTCCGAGCCAATGAAGTGACCCGACTTGTCGGCAGCCGTGCCCGGCTGGAGTCCATCGCCGGGCCGATTGAGCAGGTTCCGCTGGGACAGACGCTGGGGTGGATGTTCAATGGATAGAACTTCGCCAACAACCCTGGCGACGCATGTGCAGGGGAACGAAACGGCGAGGCCGGAAATTGTCTCGCCGTCCCTGGATCGGATGTTGGAGTTGATGGTGGTGTTCGTGCTGGCAACCAGCATGGCAGGACTGGTTTTGGCTCTTGGGGGGCTGTTCCAGGCGCTGCAAGTGGTCCTGCTCGGAGCAATGTCGACACTCGCCTACGCATTCCGTTTTCCAGCGAGCGACAGACACCGCCAGGCACCCAATGCCCGGCATCTGCTGCTGCTGGCCCTGGTCGTGCTGTTTTTCAGGATCCCGTCGTTCAACTACGTTCTTGGCGGGCAGGACGAAGGGGTGTACTTCAACATCGCCGCCAATATGGTGCGGACGGGGGGCATCGTTCCAACTGACGCAGTGCTTGCCCGGATCAGTAACACGGCGCAAGTCCAGCAGTACGTCTCAGAGAACTACCAGCAAACAATCTACCTGCCCGGCGTGTATCGCTCGGAAGACGCGGTTCCCCAATCCGAGTTTCAGTTCTATCACATGTTTCCCATGTGGATGGCGATCGCTGGTGGGCTGTTCGGCATCTTCAACCAACTCTATGCGTTGACCTTTCTTTCACTACTGTCGGTAATTTTCATTTACGCGCTTGCACTGCGGATCTCCGGCAAGGCGGAAGTTGCATTGGCGGCGGGACTGCTGCTGGCAGTCAATCCACTGCACGTGTTCTTCTCCAAGTTCTCGGTTTCCGAGGTGCCGACGCTGGCGTTTTCCGCAATCGGATTCGCAATGCTCGCCGGCTACTGGAGCGCGCCAACCGATGAGCGTCGGCCGCGTTGGCTCGTACTGTCCGCGTTGGCATTCGCATGCTTGTTCACGACCCGGATATCGGGCTTCATGTATCTGCCGTTCTTGCTGGCTGTTTCGATCGCATCGCTTCTGTGCGATCCCGACCGCCCCCGGGCGAGGGCACTACACCTCTGGGGCGTGGGCGTCGCCGGCCTGTACGCCCTGTCGGTTGCATACGGACTGCGGTGGAGCAGCCACTATTCCACTGACATTTACGAACTGTCGTTCAGACCATTACTTGGTGCGCACTGGAAGCGTGTAGCCGCTTTGGCGGTTGCAGCCATGATTGCAGCCTGGGGCGTGATGTGGACGCTATCGATTTCCCGGTGGCGGCCAACACTTGCCAGGGCGGTGCTTGTGGCGTCGCGCCTTGTCGGGCCCTTGACATTGCTTTGCATTGCAGCGGCTCTATACAAGGGCTATCAGCTGGGCTTCACGGACCTTTACCTGGGCGATCCGTGGATGGCGACGCGATGGCACTTGGCCGGGGCAGGCTGGCGAAGCTTCGGCGCGACCAGCCTGATCGTGGCTGCCATGTACCTGGGGCCACCTCTCTTCGTCGCCTACCTGTGGCTCGTGCAACGCAGGAGCGGCGCTCCGATGCTGCAGATGCTTTCGGTGTTCCTGTTGGGGTTTGCGGCAAACTTCGCCCTCCTGCAATGGTTCGTCGCCTATCAACCGTATTTCGCCCGATACCTGCTGAGTGAATTCGTCCCATACATCGTGCTCTTCGTGTGCTGCGCGTGGGGGGCGACCCGCAGCGCTGTCGGCAAGTCGACCATCCTGGCGGTGATCCTACTTTCCGGCGTCTACGCCGTGGCCGTTTCCGCGGCCCAATACGGTAAGCGCGAGAACGCCGGCGCCCAGGAGTTCCTGTCGCGCGCAACGAGCCATCTGGGTGCCGGCGATGTCTTGATGATGGATGCGACCGCGCCACCCTATGGCGTTTCCGCAGTGAAAACCGGCATTGTCTACGCCTTCGGAAAGGCGGCCATGAACGTCAATGCGACGTCACTGATGGACGACACCTACATCGCAAGGATCGCAGCGGCGTTTGACGATGTGTACTTGCTGACTGCGAAGTCCAGCACGCCGGCTGGTTTCGACTTCGTCGAGACCGAAAGGCTGCAGGTCGCAGGCTTCGACCATTCCCTGCATCCTCCCGTCCGGGCCTCGAATCAACTCGACTTGCCGCTCTACCTGTATCGATTGCACGCGAGCTACGGAAATGGCTCCGTCATCGATTTCGGGAGTGGCGGCGCGGGGGTGGGCTGGCTCGGTGATGGATGGAGCACTCCGGAGCCTTGGGGGGTTTGGAGCATCGGCCATTCTGCCCATATCCGAATTGCATCCCGTGACTTGATCGGGGCCGAGGATCTCAAGCTGCGGCTGACGGCGATTGGATTCGTCGGCCCCTCCCACCCGCGACAAGTCGTGCGCATGGCGGTAAATGCCAAGCCTGGCACCACGATCGAATTTCGCTATCCGGACGCGACATCGCAAACGATCGAGATTGCGATTGGTTCGGGTGGGGTTGGGGCGACAGGTGCGGTCGATGTCGCTTTTGACATGCCCGATGCCGTGTCGCCTAGGGCGCTTGGGCGAGGAGGTGATGACCGCACTCTTGCGATCGGCCTGAAAAGCGCCGTGCTGGTCGCCGGGGAATGAAGTTCCCGCGCGTCCGTGTCGTCAATCGTTCCCGGCGTATCCCGGCTCACTGCTCCGCAATGCATGCTCGACCAACTGCAACCTGAGGGAGGTGCGTTCGAGGATTTTGCGATTGGCAGTGATCATGTCGGCAAGCAGCGCGATCATGAACATGATCGCACCCAAGATGATGCATAGCGCCCCGAGGATCAGTGACTGGATGTGGCCGTTTCCGTTGCCGGTTGCAAAGTAAAAATAGAGGAAACGCAGAGTCGCAAGGCCACCCAGCAGTGAAAGCAACGCGCCGGGCCAAAAGAAAAATGCCATCGGTCGGTAAATGACAAAGATCCTGAGGATTGTCACCAGTGACCGGCGAACATACGTCGATATGCTCTTCACCAGCCGTGACGGGCGCAGGTCGGCATTGGTCCTGATCGGCACTGATACCACTCGCATGTTGCTCAGGCCAGCCTGGATGATTGTCTCCAGCGTGTAGGTGTAAGAGTTGAAGACATTCAGTCGAAGCGCCGTCTCGCGCGAGATCGCTCGAAATCCGCTAGGGGCATCGACGATTTCAGTGCGGCTGGCCATCCGCACGGCCCAGCTCCCCAGTCTCTGCAACCTCTTCTTGACCCATGAGAAGTGGTCCGTGTCATCAATTGGCCTCGCTCCGATCACCATGTCCGCTTCGCCCGCCAGCAGGGGGGCGGTCAGTAAGGGAATATCGGCCGCGCAATACTGATTGTCGGCATCCGTGTTTACGATGACGTCCGCGCCCAGTCGTAGGCAGGCCTCCAGCCCGGTCATGAATGCCGCAGCGAGGCCACGGTTGAACGGGTGGCGGATGACGTGATCCACTCCAAGTCGGCGGGCGAGGTCGGCGGTACAGTCCGTCGAGCCATCGTCCACGATGAGCCATTCCACGACGTCAAATCCCGGCAGCCGGCGCGGCAGCTCTGCCAGAGCAATTGAAAGTGTTCCTGCCTCATTGAGGCAGGGGATCTGGATGATGAGCTTCATGTCGCCGGGACTCCGCCTGCCATGTCCGGCCATGATAGCGGCTGCATGCCAGGGGGTCTTCGGCGGACGGAAGCGCGGCGTATGCTTTAATCCACCGCCGACAAAGCATTGCGTGCGAAGGCTCGTTTCCCAACTGGAAGACTTTCAATGACCAAGAAGATTCTATTGTTCGCCCTCGCATTTGCAGCGAGCGCGTGCCAGCGACAGCCCGATGTTTCAGAGCCCGTTGCCACACCAGCCGGACCAGCGGGCGTCGTTCGCCTTGCTCCCGGCGAGGTCAATGTCTTGCTTGCGCCGGGCGTAGGTGTGATGAATCAGGCAACAGGCAAGTTGGAAATCCCGGTCAAGATCACGAACAGGGGGCGGTTGGCTCTATCAAGCGCAATGAACTTGCCCGTTAACCTTGGTGTGCAGGTCATGCCGGCAAGCAACGGTACCGGGGGTGTCATCGACTTCACTCGAACGACACTTCCCGAAATCAAGCCGGGGCAAACGATCCTCGTTCCGGTTGTCGTGCCTGTCGACGCGCGTGTAAACGGCCATTACCTGAAAATCGAACTCGTACAGGAGCATGTGGCCTGGTTCGCATCGCTTGGGCAGCCCGGAGTCAAGGTCGGGCCATACACCGTATGCGACCACTCATTATGCTTGGCCGCCGGCCAATAGCCGGTGACCAATTGGGACTCTGACGGGCGCCTCAGGCGCCCGTTTCGTTTGGTGCCGACTGCGCCGCACGCTAAACTTGCCATTGTTGACTGGCGCGGAGAGGACTCTGGTGGTAATTGATGATGATCGTGGCCGGGATGGTGGCAAAGCGAAAGTCCGTGTCAACGCAACGGATGCGCTGCGGGACTTGGTGCATGACGGGATCACGCTGGCCGTCGGCGGCTTCGGCCTGTGCGGCATCCCCGAGGCATTGATCACCGCCCTGCGCGACTCCGCCGTCAGCGGACTAACCGTGATCTCGAATAACGCCGGCGTCGATGGCTTCGGCCTGGGCCTGCTGCTGGAAACACGACAGATCCGCAAGATGATTTCGTCCTACGTCGGCGAGAACAAGGAATTCGAGCGCCAGTTCCTGTCGGGCGAGCTCGAGCTCGAATTCAATCCGCAGGGCACGCTTGCCGAACGCCTGCGTGCCGGCGGCGCCGGGATCCCCGCCTTCTTCACCCGCACGGGATACGGCACGATCGTCGCCGAGGGAAAGGAGACGCGTGAATTCGACGGCCACCATTACGTCATGGAAACCGCGCTCAAGGCCGATGTGTCGCTGGTGAAGGCATGGAAGGCGGACACGGCGGGCAACCTTGTGTTCCGCAAGACGGCGCGCAACTTCAATCCCGCAGTGGCGATGGCGGGGCGGGTGTGCATCGCCGAGGTCGAGGAAGTCGTGGAGATCGGCGCGATCGATCCCGACCACGTCCACCTTCCCGGCATCTACGTCGACCGGATCGTGCATAACCCGACCCCCGAAAAGCGCATCGAACAGCGCACCGTGCGCGCAGGAGGCAAGTGATGGCCTGGAGCCGCGAACAGATGGCGCAGCGCGCCGCGCAGGAACTGACCGACGGCGCCTACGTGAACCTCGGGATCGGATTGCCGACGTTGGTGGCCAACTACATTCCCGCCGGGATGGATGTCTGGCTGCAATCCGAGAACGGCCTGCTCGGCATCGGACCTTTCCCGACCGAGGACGAGATCGATGCCGACCTGATCAATGCCGGCAAGCAGACGGTGACGGCCCGACCGGGCGCGAGTTATTTCGGCAGCCATGACTCCTTCGCGATGATCCGCGGCGGCCACATCGACCGGGCCATCCTCGGTGCGATGCAGGTGACCGACCAGGGCGATCTCGCCAACTGGATGGTGCCCGGCAAGATGGTCAAGGGCATGGGCGGGGCGATGGACCTGGTCGCCGGGGTGAAGCGGGTGGTGGTGCTGATGGAGCACACCGCGAAAAACGGCGAGTACAAGATCCTGTCCGAATGCACCTTGCCCCTCACCGGCGTCGGTGTCGTCAACCGCATCATCACCGAGCTGGCGGTCATGGACGTCACGGCCGATGGCCTGAAAGTGGTTGAAATGGCCCCCGGGGTGGATGCTGAAGACCTGCGCGGCAAGACCGGGGTTCGGTTTTCCTGAACATGAATGCGACCAATTGCCTGCTTTTGGACAATCGCGGGCGTCCTTGAAGGCTGGATTCATCCCATCGGCGACCTTCAACGCCATGATGGCTCCACGGGGCGCGCCCGCCCGAGCACGGACTGCAACTCCATGAACCTTTCGATTCGCTTGGCCTGTGTCGGGACCTTCCTCCTCGCGGTCGTCGGGTGCGGCAGGGGACCGGAGTCGGCCTTCAACGGGGTACCCCCGCCGGTCCAGCCCGCCTTGGCACAGCGAGTCGCCGCCCAGGCCGGTCCCGCTCGACAAGGCTTTGCCGCCCTTGCGGACCGGGGTGAGCTGATGGCCTATCCGCGCCTGCCGGTCCGCCATGATGGCGCCTACACCTGGCATCGCACCGATCTGAGCGAAGCACACGCGCTCAATGCGATCGCCGACGGCAGCCTGCGGGTGACGACCCCGTCCGGGGAGACGCTGGTCGTCCGCTACGACCAGCACATCGAGCACGGCTCGGGCGACTGGACCTGGATTGGCCACATTCCGGGACAGGAAGGCGAGCAGACCATCCTGACGTTCGGTGCGCATGCCGCGTTCGGATCCATCGCCCAACCGGGCAAGCCGCCCCTGCGCCTGACCGTTCGCAACGGGGTGAGCTGGCTGGTCGAAACCGACCCCACCAAGGTCGCCGGTATCATCAATGCGGCGACGCGTCCGCAACGCCCTGACTATCGCATCCCGCCAAAGAACGGCGTGCCGGATGTCACTGCGCCCACGTCGGCGCCGTCGATGGCGTCGGCTCCCGCCATGGCATCCGCCACGGCCAGCACTTCGACGACGGTCGACCTGGTCCTGGGTTATACACCGGCATTCGCCAGCGACAATGGCGGGCAGTCCGGCGCGATCACGCGCCTGAATTACCTGGTTGACGTCACCAATTCCGCATATGGAAACAGCCAGATCAATGCCCGCGTCCGCCTCGTCGCAACCGTGGCCGTGTCCTATCCCGACAATACGTCCAACGACACCACGCTCGACCAGCTGACCGGCTACGATTCCAGCAGCAACACCACGACCTCACCCAATTCGGCGTTCAGTGCGCTGCGCGCGGCGCGCGAGCAATACGGCGCCGATCTCGTGTCGATGGTGCGCAGCTTCCGCGACCCGGAAAACGGCGGGTGCGGGGTCGGCTGGCTGATTGGCGGCGGCCAGCAAGGCATCTCCACCAGCGATTCGTATTACGGCTACTCGGTGGTGAGCGACGGAACCGACGTCGGCACCGACGGCCACACCTACTTCTGCCTGGATGAAACGCTCGCGCATGAGCTCGGTCACAACATGGGCGCCAACCACGACGTCGACGCCGCCAAAGGCACCGACGGCGTGCTCAACCCGGGCGACTACGGCGCGTATGCCTATTCGTTCGGCTACAAGAACGCCGCCAGTGCCTTCTATACGATCATGGCTTACGGAGACAGCGGCCAGCACGTCTACCGGGTTTTTTCCGATCCGCGCAGCACCTTCTGCGGAGGGGCTGTCTGTGGGTCATCGCAGGCCGACAATGCCAGGACCTTGACGCAGACCATTCCAACCGTGGCTTCCTTTCGGTCGACAGTCGTGCCGCTATCCGGCGGGCTTGCGCGCAATGACGTCAATGGTGATGGAAAGTCCGATCTGCTCTGGTACAACCCCTCGCCGAACCGTTTTGCCTATTGGCTGATGGATGCCGCGGCCATCGTCTCCGGATCTCCAGCCACCAGTCTCGCGGCCGGATATGTGCCGATCGCAACAGGGGACTTCAACGCCGACGGTTACGCGGATGTGGTCTGGAGCGATGGCCACAGCTTGTCGATGCGATTGGCGCAGGCCGGGGGTGGCGCCAGCTGGCAGGTGGTTGGGGACTATCCGGCAACCTGGAAGATCGCTGGTGTAGCGGACATCGATGGCGACGGGAAGGATGATCTGCTCTGGTACAACCCGACACCGAATCGCTTTGCCTACTGGCGAATGAGCGGCTCGACGATTACGTCGGTGTCGGCCACCACCAGCCTTGCTGCCGGATACGTGCCAATCGCCACGGGAGACTTCAACGGCGATGGCTATGGCGACGTCGTCTGGAGCAATGGCCAGAGCTTATCCATGCGCCAAGGCCTGCCCGCGGGTGGCGCAAGGTGGCAGGTCGTCGGGAATTACCCGGTCAACTGGGCAAGCGCTGGCGCCGCCGACATCGACGGAGATGGCAAGTCCGATCTGCTCTGGCACAACACATCGCCAAACCGATTTGCCTATTGGCTGATGAGCGGGGCCGCCATCTCCTATGCATCGCCGGCGACGAGCCTGTCCACCGGCTACGTGCCGATCGCAACCGGAGACTTCAACGGCGATGGCTATGGTGACATGGTCTGGAGCAACGGCCAGAGCCTGTCAATGCGGTTGGCCCTCCCGAACCTGGGCGCGAGCTGGAAGGTCGTTGGAAGCTATCCTGCGGGATGGAAGCCGGCCGCATCGCCCTGAGGATGGCCTGCTAGCGCGCCTCGGGTGACCGCGGACCCGGAGCCATCCGCATCGAACGCAACAGCAAAGCTCCGACGGCGAGCGCAACCAGGTCGGCCGCGATCGAGACGCCACGAAAGAGGATCGTCGCCTGGAATGCGGTGTGTCGGTCGACGAGCGTCGACAGGCCGGCAAGCAGGATTGCCTCCCTGACGCCCAGTCCCGCGGGAGCGCCAGGAGTGAGGAAGCCGAGCACCCAGGATGCGCTGACCAGCGCGATGCCACTGAGCAGCGTGCCTGCGCTGATCGAGCTCAGGTCGATGCCGAGCATCAAGAGGCTCAGCCCGGCGAGCGCCAGTGCAAGCACGACAAGCAAGATGGCCGCTGGTAGGTAGCGCGGCGACCCGTGGATGCGCGACTCGGTGATGGCCGCGGCGAGGTGACGCCTCGCCGACGCGACGAAAGCGCTGCGCCTGAGCAGGAAAAACGTCGCCGCCAGACCCAGGGCAAGCGCTCCCACCACAGCAATGGTGGAAGCGGCGGCGCCGAAGCCAGCGTCGAGTCTCTCAATCAGCATGGGAACCAGTGGGATGCTCAGCATCGCGGCAACCCCGATGATCAATGCCATTTCGATCGCAAGGCTGAGACCGATGCGAAAGGGTGGAAACCCGTATGTCGCCGACAGGTAAACACGACCGACATGCTGGCCAATGTTGCCGGGAAGGTACTTCGCGATCTGGGTGCTGAAATAGATGCCCACTGCACAGCGGAAAGATGGTTGAAGGCCCAGCGTCAGCAGCAGGCAATACCATGCGCCCGCCAGTGCGACATAGGCGCACATGTAGGGTGCCATGGCCAATGAGACGGCCAATGCGGCCTCAGGGCCGCTCAGCGACATCGAGTCATTCGTCAGGCTGCGATGCGCCTGCAAGAGAAAGAAGCCCAGGCATGC
>JBBRHT010000026.1:0-13530 GCA_038222295.1 Lysobacterales bacterium | reverse complement strand
CAGCAACGCCGACCTGTCGAAACCCGACGTCATCGCCGACACCATGGCCTTCATGTTCGAGACGCGCGGCGTGATTCGTCCGACGCAACAGGCACTCGATGCCACGCACCGGCAGCGCGACTACCAGGCCTGCTGGACCGGCTTGCAGAAACACTTCCGCGCGGCCGGGTAATTGGGTTCGCGCTGCGTGCCGGCGCAGGCAACGACCCATCACGCGGACGACGCTTCTGGGGCTGCGGTTAAACTCGGCAGGTCGCCCGCCCGAGCCCGATCCACATGATCCATGTCGTTCGCCGCCCTCTCACGCAGGTGACCGGTGTCGTGCTCGCCTGCATCCCTGGCGCAGCATTCGCCGCTGTACCGCAGGCGAACCTGACCACGCATTGGGCCGGATACGCCGCACTGTCGCTGTTCGCGCTGGCCTACGTCATGGTCGTGCTGGAGGAGTTCACCCACCTGCGCAAGTCGCAGCCGGTGATGCTGGCCGCAGGCGTGATCTGGGCGCTGCTGGCCGCTGTGACCGCGCGCCAGGGAATGCCGGAGCTGGCGCATGCCGCGGTGGGCGGCTACCTGCTGCAGTATGCCGAGCTGTTGTTGTTCCTGCTCGCGGCGATGACCTACGTCAACGCGATGAGCGAGCGCAATGTCTTCGAGGCGCTGCGTTGCTGGCTGCTGCGGCGCAACCTGGGATATCGCGCGCTGTTCTGGATCACCGGCGGCATCGCCTTCGTGCTGTCGCCATTCCTGGACAACCTGACCACGGCGCTGGTGCTGTGCGCGGTGTTGCTTGCCGTGGGGGCTGGCAATGCGCGCTTCATCGCCCTGGGCTGCATCAGCATCGTGGTCGCGGCCAATGCCGGCGGCGCCTTCAGTCCCTTCGGCGACATCACCACGCTGATGGTGTGGCAGCGCGGCATCGTCGGCTTCTGGCAGTTCTTCACGTTGTTCCTGCCTGCTCTGGTGAACTGGCTGGTGCCGGCGTTGCTGATGCATTTCGCGGTGCCGCGCGGCGTGCCGGAGAACAGCGGCGAACAGGTGCGGATGAAGCGCGGCGCGGGCGGCATCGTGGCCTTGTTCGCGGTGACCATCCTGCTGGCGGTCGCCTTCCACGGCTTTCTCGGCTTGCCGCCGTTCCTTGGCATGATCACGGGACTGGCGCTGCTCAAGCTGTATGGCTGGCAGCTGGACCGCAGCAACCGGCAACTGGCGATCGTCGGTTTCGAACCCGAAGGCACCCCGGGCGAGATCGACTCCTTCGACAGCTATGAGCAGGTCGCGCGCGCCGAGTGGGACACGCTGCTGTTCTTCTTCGGCGTGATCATGTGCGTCGGTGCGCTCGGATTCTGCGGATACCTGGCGCTGGCCTCGCAGCATTTCTATGGAGGCCTTGGGCCGACCACTGCCAACATCCTCGTCGGATTGTTGTCATCGGTGCTGGACAATATCCCGATGATGGTTGCCGTGCTGCAGATGAATCCCGACATGAGCACCGGCCAATGGCTGCTGGTGACGCTGACCGCGGGCGTTGGCGGCAGCCTGCTGTCGATCGGATCGGCCGCTGGCGTTGCGCTGATGGGACAGGCGCGCGGCCAGTACACATTCTTCGGGCACCTCAAGTGGACCTGGGCGATCGCCTTGGGTTACGCGGCCAGCGTCGCCACCCACCTGTGGCTCAACGCCCACCTGTTCCTCCCACCAGGCTGACGAGCCGGCACGGCCTCGAGGCGAAGCGATGTCGCTGCGTCGCTACAATGCGGGCATGACCGACACGAACGCCTTGCCCGACGTGGTGCGCAGGCTTCCCGACCGCGCGTTGCAGGCACTGGTCGAATTCCTCCGGCTGGAATCGTCCGGCGGCATCCTGCTGATCGGGGCGGCGTTGCTGGCGTTGCTGTGCGCCAACTCGCCATTGGAAGGCTTGTACGACGGCTTCCGCTCGATGCCGGTGGCCGTGGTGATCGGCGAGCTGCAGATCGCCAAGCCATTGCTGCTGTGGATCAATGACGGCCTGATGGCGGTGTTCTTCCTGCTGGTCGCGCTGGAGCTCAAGCGCGAGATGTTGAGCGGGCAATTGTCCGATCGCGACCAGGTGCTGCTGCCGCTGCTGTGCGCGACGGCTGGCGTGGCGGTACCGGCGATCATCTTCTGGAGCATCAATCACGGTGACGCGGCGGCGCTGCGGGGGTGGGCGATCCCGGCGGCCACCGACATCGCGTTCGCGCTGGGGATCCTGTCGCTGCTCGGCTCGCGCGTGCCGGTCGGGATGAAGCTCCTGCTGTCGACGATCGCGGTCGCGGACGACCTCGCGGCAATCGTCATCATCGCGTTCTTCTACAGCAGTGGACTGTCGGGTGTGGCGCTGGCCTGGGCAGGGGTCGCCATCGCGGCCATGGCCATGCTCAATCGCGGTGGCGTGCGTGCGTTGACGCCCTACCTGTTGCTCGGCGTGGTGGTGTGGGTCTGCGTGCTCAAGTCCGGCGTACACGCCACGCTGGCCGGCGTGGTCACCGGTCTGATGATCCCGCACCGATCGCGCGACGATGACGCAGTCGATGAAGGCTCATCGCCACTGGTGACGCTCGAACATGCGCTGCATCCCTGGGTCGCCTACGCGATCCTGCCGGTGTTTGCCTTCGCCAACGCCGGGCTCCAGCTCGGTGCGTTGACGCCCGACGACTTGTTGAAGCCGGTGCCGCTGGGCGTCGGGCTTGGCCTGTTGCTGGGCAAACCGATCGGCGTGATCGGCGCGGCGCTGCTCGCGCGGGCAGCTGGACTGGCGCGATTCCCCGACGGCATGGATGCACGGTCCATGATCGGACTGGGCCTGTTGTGCGGCATCGGCTTCACCATGAGCCTGTTCATTGGCTCGCTTGCTTTTGGCGATGCGCCCGAACTCGCCCGCATCAGCGTGCTCGGCATCCTCTGCGCGTCGTTGCTGGCGGCGGTGGGTGGATACCTGTGGCTGCGCGTGGTCTTGCCGCCCCAAGGGCGTGGGAGCGATGCCTGATGCGGCGCGCGCTGGTGTTTGGCGGCAGTGGGCAGATCGGCGCATCGCTGCTGGCCCGCTTGCAGGTGGCACAGTGGAACGTGTCTTGCGTATCGCGCCATCCGCAACCAGCGTCGGCGGGCGTGCAATGGCTGCGTGGTGACCTGTCCGGCGTCGAACACCTGCCGGCTTGCGTCGACGCGATCTTCAGTTGCGGGCCGCTCGACCATTTCGGCCGCTGGTATGCGGCATCGACGCTGGACGCTGCGCGCGTGGTGGCCTTCGGCTCGACCAGCGTCGAGGTCAAGGCATCGTCCGTTGATCCGGCCGAACGCGACCTGGCGCTGCGGCTGGCCGAGGGCGAGCGCTCGGTGTTCGCTGCAGCGTCGATCCGTGGTGCCGCAGCGACCCTGCTGCGACCGACGCTGGTGTATGGCGCCGGCCGGGACCGGACGCTGACGCGCATCGCGACGGTTGCGCGTCGCTGGGGCCGCATGGTGCTGCCGCGCGATGCCTGCGGCCTGCGCCAGCCGGTGCATGTCGATGACCTGTCCGCCGCGGCGCTCGCGGCCTGCGATGCCGTTGCAACGCACGGCCAGGCGTATGCACTTCCCGGCGGGGAGACGTTGCCCTATCGCGAGATGGTTGCGCGCGTGCTGGCGACGCTGCAGCCGCCCGCTGCATTGATCGAGCTTCCCGCACCGCTGTTCCATGCGGCCGCGTGGTCGGCGCGGATGCTCGGACGCACCGGGATGGGCGAGGCGGTGGTTGCACGCCTGCGCAACGACCTGGTGTTCGAGATGTCACCTGCGCGCCGCGACCTTGCCTACGCGCCGCGCGCATTCCGGCCGACGGCGGACATGTTCAAGGCGCCCTGAGCAGCGGAGCCTGGGTCACAGTTCCTCTGCCAGCGGCATTGGCCGGGTCCGCGCCATCGCGCGCAACGCGATCAGCAGCACGCCGCCCAGCACCATCGCTCCGCCGAGCCACAATTGCGGGCCCGGGCGGTCGCCCCAGACGACGATGCCCAGCACGATCGCCAGCACCGGCGACAGCAGCAGCCACGGCGTGACTTCGGCGACGGGATGCTTCTGCACCAGCACGTAATACAGGCCGTGGCCCAGCAGCGATGCAAACAGCGCCGAGTACGCAGCGCCGCCCCAGCCGATCCAGCTTGCCGCGCGCAGCGCCGCGAAACCGTTGGGCTCGAACACGGCGCTCAGCGCCAGCAGCGGCACGATGGCGATGAGCGCCGTCCAGCCTTGCTGGCTGAGCATGCCCAGGCCCTTCAGCGGGCGCATCAGCACGGTGCCGATCGCCAGGAACAATGCTGATACCAGCATCAGCAGCAGCGCCTGCGGATGTCGCAACACGAGGGGATCGAAGCCCAGCACGAGCACGCCGGCGAAACTCACCGCGATCGCCAGACCGGTGCGCCAGCCGAAGCGTTCGCCCAGCCACCACCACGCCAGCAGCGCCGCCATCGGCACGTAGCTCTGCATGACGATCGCCGGCGACGACAGGTTGCCGGCCAGGTGCAGCGCCCAGAAGCTCAAGCCGAAATGCAGCACGCCGTTGCACAACGCCACTGCCAGCAGTCGTGGCCACTGTCCGCGCGGCGGCGGCCGGACGAAGGCGACCAGCACCAGCGCCAGGATCGCCAGCCGGACGGCCGTGAACAGGAATGGCGGGATTTCTCGCAGCGCGAACGCCGATGTCAGGAAGTTACCGGCCCACACGACGCAGACGACCAGCACCAGGACCAGGTCGCGTCCGTGCAGGCCGGTGCGATCGCGCATCAGTACGACCAGCCGAGCTTGCGATAGAGTTTCGCCAGCACCCACGCCGGACCGATCAGCAGATAGGTCAGGTCGGTGAGGAAACTCGGCTTGCGGCCTTCGATGCGATGGCCGATGAATTGCGCGATCCAGGCGACGACGAAGACAAAGGCGGCGGCGATCGCCAGTTGCTGGCTGCCGGTCGCCGCCTGCAGTGCACGCATGCCCCACGCCAGCGCCACGAACACCAGCAGCATCCCGTAGCCGAGCTTGCGCGATGTACGGTTGTAGAACATCCAGGCAGCAAACATCGCCAGTGCGCCCCACAACCCAGGCCGGAACCAGCTACCGGCGACCGGGATGCACCACAGCAACGCGACCACGCTGACCAGGATCGCTGGCACCGCGATGACATGGATGCGCTGGTTCACCGCGTTCTGGTGGTCGCCGGAATACTTGGCGAACCAGCGGTCGATCGGTCGTTCCATGCAGTGGTCCCCTGTCGGGTCGGCGGCGCCGACCCGACGATGTCAGTCGATGGAAATGGCGGCCAGCCGCTGCAGCGCCTCGGCGTACTTGGCGCGCGTGCGCTCGATCACTTCGGCTGGCAGCCGCGGACCGGGCGCGGTCTTGTCCCAGTCCAGCGTCTCCAGGTAATCGCGCACGAACTGCTTGTCGAAACTCGGCGGGCTGCTGCCGACCTGGTATTCGTCTGCCGGCCAGTAGCGCGAGGAATCGGGCGTCAGCATTTCGTCCATGACGTACAGCCGACCGTCCGCATCGGTGCCGAACTCGAACTTGGTGTCGGCCAGCAGGATGCCGTGCTGCGCGGCGAAGTCGCTGGCGAATGCGTATAGCCGCAGGGTCGCATCGCGGACCTGCTCGGCGAGATCGGCGCCGACCGTGCGCACCATCGTGTCGAAATCGATGTTCTCGTCATGGTCCCCCACCGAAGCCTTGGTCGACGGGGTGAAGATCGGCTGCGGCAACTGCTCGGCCTGGCGCAGGCCATCGGGCAGGGTGATGCCACTCACCCGGCCGGTGCGCTGGTAATCCTTCCAGCCGCTGCCGATGAGGTAGCCGCGCGCAATGGCTTCCACCGCAACCGGCTTGAGCCTGCGCGTGACCACGGCGCGGCGTGCATACGGCGCGGGATCGACTCCCGGCGGCAGGACGCTGGCGACATCGATGCCGGTCAGGTGGTTGGGCACCAGGTGCGCGGTTTGCGCGAACCAGAAATTGCTGATCTGGCAGAGCATCTCGCCCTTGCCCGGGATCGGGTCGGGCAGGACCACGTCGAAAGCGCTGAGCCGGTCGGTTGCGACGATCAGCAGCAGCGGGCCGAAATCGTGCTCCGCGGCCGTATCGGCCGGCAGGTCGAACACGTCGCGGACCTTGCCGCGATGGCGCAGCACCAGGCCCGGGAGATCGGATTCAAGCAGGAAGGGTCGCAGGGAAGGGTTGGCCACGCGCGGTCCGGCAAACGGTGCGGAAGGCCCGCTAGTGTAACGGCGCTTGTCTCCGGGCCTGTAAACTGGCCCGGTGAACCGCGATGGCGTCCCGCAGCGCTGGTACGGAAAGGTGATCGGCCTGGTGGCGGGATTCCTGCTGCTGCGCGCCGATCCCTTGCTCGGCGCGCTGATCGGGTTGCTGCTGGGCCACGCTGTGGACGCGGGATGGTTTGCCGGGCGCGAACATGCCCATCGGGAGCATGCCTACCGGGTGCTGGGCCTGACCGCCGATGCCAGCGACAGCGACATCGACCTGGCCCGTCGCCGGTTGATCGCGCAACACCATCCGGACCGGGCGGCCGACGAAGCCTCCCGCAAGGTGGCCGAACGCAGGACGCGCGAGATCAATGCAGCTTATGCGCGGATCCGCAAGCTGCGCCGGTGAGTGGCATGTCTCCACCCGATCGTGCGTGACCGCTGCATCCGCCCATCCCGCGACATCCATCCACACACGAGCCGACCATGCAGCCGACCGTCATCGCGCCTTCGATCCTGTCCGCCGATTTCGCCCGCCTTGGAGACGAGGTCGACAACGTGCTCGCGTCGGGCGCCGACTGGGTGCATTTCGACGTGATGGACAACCATTACGTCCCCAACCTCACCATCGGCCCGCTGGTGTGCGAGGCATTGCGCAAGCATGGTGTCACCGCGCCGATCGACGTGCACCTGATGGTCGAGCCCGTGGACCGGCTGATCCCGGATTTCGCCAAGGCAGGGGCCACCGACATCAGCTTCCATCCCGAAGCCAGCAGGCACGTGCACCGCACGATCCAGTTGATCAAGGCGCAGGGCTGTCGCGCAGGCCTGGTGCTCAATCCGGCGACATCGACCGACGTGCTCGAGTGGGTGCTCGACGACCTCGACATGGTGCTGGTGATGTCCGTGAATCCCGGATTCGGCGGGCAATCGTTCATTCCCTCCGCGCTGGACAAGCTCAAGCGCGTGCGCGCGATGATCGACCGCTGCAATGCCGACCGCGGCAAGTCCATCCGCCTTGAGATCGATGGCGGGGTCAAGCCGGACAACATCGGCCAGATCGCCAGCGCCGGTGCGGATACATTCGTCGCGGGCTCGGCGATCTTCGGACATCCGGATTACCGCGCTGTCATCGCGGCAATGAAGGCGGCGGTGGCGGCGGTGCGCGCCTGAAAAAAGACCGGTGCCGGTTTCCCGGCCCCGGGTTTGGAGGCATCCTTGCCTCCGCGTTTCGTCCCTGCAATGGACCCTGATTATCCGAACGTCGGGTGACAGCGGCGTGACCCCGCCGTGGCTGTTTTCGTACAGCAATGCGCAGGCCGGGTGAACTGGATAAAGTTGGTGCCGACACGGCCGTGCCGCGTCGAGCCACGCTCTTCAACACAGCAAGGAACCGTGCGTGACCACTGCCGATGCCCAGCAATCCTTCCAGGCCTTCGCCGCCCGGGGCCATACCCGCATCCCGGTGGTTCGCGAGGTGCTGTCGGACCTGGACACGCCGCTGTCGGTCTACCTCAAGCTCGCCGACGGGCCGCATACCTACCTATTCGAGTCGGTGGAAGGTGGCGAGCGGTTCGGCCGCTACTCGATCATCGGATTGCCGGCGCGGCGCGTGTATGCCTTCGCCGGCCACACGCTGTACGTGACCGAGCATGGCGAACTGGTGGAGGCGCGCGAGGTCGCCGACCCGTTCGCCGAAGTCGAGCGACTGCGCGCCGAGCATTCGGTGCCAAGGCTGGAGGGGCTTCCCGGCTTCACCGGCGGACTGGTGGGCTGGTTCGGATTCGAGTGCATCGGCTACATCGAGCCGCGACTGGCGACGGGCGCCAAGCCCGATGAACTGGGCACGCCCGACATCCTGCTGATGCTCAGCGAGGAGCTGGCCGTCTTCGACAACCTCAAGGGCCGGCTGTACCTGATCGTGCATGCCGACCCGCGCGAACCGCAGGCGTGGGCAAAGGCCAACCGCCGCCTGGACGAACTCACGCATCGCCTGCGCCATGGCGGCGCTGGCTATCCGGAAACGCTGGTGCCCGCGGCGCTGGACGAAAGTGATTTCGTCTCCGGCTTCACTCGCGATGGCTTCATCGCGGCGGTGCAGGCCTGCAAGGAATACATCGCCGCCGGCGACATCTTCCAGGTCGTGCTGTCGCAGCGGCTGAGCGTGCCCTTCCACGCGCGTCCGGTCGATGTCTACCGCGCGTTGCGTGCGCTCAATCCGTCGCCCTACATGTACTTCCTCGATGTCGGCGACATGCAGGTTGTCGGTTCGTCGCCGGAGATCCTGGTGCGCCTGCAGGATGGCGTGATCACCGTGCGGCCACTCGCCGGCACGCGTCCGCGCGGCGCAACGCCAGAACAGGACGCAGCGCTGGAAGCCGAGTTGCTGGCCGATCCCAAGGAGCGCGCCGAGCACCTGATGCTGATCGACCTTGGACGCAACGATGTCGGACGCGTCAGCGAGCCGGGTAGCGTCGCGGTGGGCGAGCAGTTCGTCGTCGAGCGCTACAGCCACGTGATGCACATCGTCAGCGAGGTCACGGGAACGCTACGCGACGGGCTCAGTTATGCCGATGTGCTGCGCGCGACCTTCCCCGCCGGCACCGTCAGCGGTGCGCCGAAAATCCGTGCGCTGGAAGTCATCCGCGAACTCGAGCCGATCAAGCGCAACGTGTATGCCGGCAGCATCGGCTACATCGGCTGGCACGGCGACGCCGATATGGCGATCGCGATCCGCACGGCCGTCATCCAGGACGGCAAGCTGCACGTCCAGGCGGGCGCCGGCATCGTCCATGACTCGAATCCCGCGACCGAGTGGGAAGAAACCATGAACAAGGGTCGTGCGCTGTTCCGCGCGGTCGCGGAGGCGGCGCGGGGCCTGTAATCGTGGGTTGTGGTGACGAAAGGGCAAAGCACACGCGGCGTGAACAAAGCCGGGTGCGCCTCGGATGGGCAGTTGTTCAACCGCCGCGATCCCAACCACCCAGGAGACTTCCATGACCTTACGCACCACGCTGCTCGGGTTCGGGTTTGCGCTGGTCTCCGGCGCCGCCTTCGCGCTGCCGCCGCCCCCGCCACCTCCCGACCCGTCGGCTGTCGTCCACGACATCGGTGCAGGGATCCATCATGCGGCGCACCCGCGCGAGTGGCGCCATCGGCACCAACGGCTCTGTACGGGACACAACCATCGTGGCCATTGCACCCGTTGGGCACGTCACCGGCATTCGATCCACTGACGGCGGCGAACCGGCGCTTCGCCGGTCCCGCAATGCCAGCCGGCCTGCTGCCCGCGCAACGGCGACTGCCGGGAATAGGCGTCAATGCTTGCCCAGTTCCTGCCAGCTTTGCTCGTTGACGTCGACATCGAATGTCTTCGCGGCCGCCCGGATGCGTTTCCAGGCCTGGTCGCGGTCGGCATCCGTGACGCACTGCACCTGGTCGAAGCGCGCGATCGCGTTGCGGACGTGGTCGGCGTCCCCCAGCGGCTCCTTGCGCTGTTTCGGGAAGGCGAACCCGCCCTTGCCCTGGTCGTCGCGCTTGTCGGCGTCGAGCCTTGTCATGCAGTCGCCCTCCTTGCTGGAATCCGTCGCCGTTATCCCACCGGTGTCGTGAACTCCACGCATTCCACGGCTGAATGGCGCACCGGAAGGCAGGCCGTGGCCGCTATCGACGGAACGCCGAACGGAATGTCGCGCATTACAAAATGTTCATGACACCGACAGCGGCGCGAGTGGGGCATTGGCGCATCGTCTTCAAGGGCTGGGCGTACCCGGCCTGCACAACATCCCTCGTCGACCAAGGATTTTCCACATGAAGATTTCGCAGCTTGTCATTGCCCTGGGCCTGGCGCTCGGCGCCTCGACCGCTTTCGCCGCCCCGCAGGCAACGCCGGCCACCCCCGCCAACGCCGCAACGCCGGCGGACACGACCACCACCACGACCAAGAAGGCCGTGCATCACCGCCATCACCGCAAGCACAAGCACCACCATGCGGCCAAGAAGGTCAAGAACGACCACGACAAGGACGACATGAAGAAGGCTGGCGCGGACGCGACCCCGACACCGACCAAATAAGTCGTCAGTTCATCCGGGGCCGCCCATCGCGGACCCGCTGTCGTGAGACAGGTGAGTACCCCGTCGGACCTGGTCCGGCGGGGTATTCTTTCTTGAGGTCTCCGGAGATCGCATGCGCATCCTCCTCGTCGAAGACGACACCCACACTGCCAGCTTCGTCGCCAAGGGACTGCGCGAGGACGGCCATGGCGTGGACCAAGCCGACAACGGCAAGGACGGACTGTTCCTGGCGACCACCGAGTCGTACGACGCGATCGTGCTGGACCGGATGTTGCCGCAACTGGACGGGATGACGGTGCTCAGGACCCTGCGCGGCGCGGGTAACCACACGCCCGTGCTGCTGCTCACCGCGCTTGGCGACGTCGACCACCGCGTCGAAGGACTGCGTGCGGGAGCCGACGATTACCTGGTCAAGCCTTTCGCCTACGCCGAACTGAGCGCGCGCCTGGACAGCCTGGCGCGTCGCGGCAGCAGCGGCGGCGCCGAGCCCACGCGCCTGCGCGTGGACGATCTGGAGCTGGACCTGCTCAAGCGCGAGGCGGTCCGTGGCGGCCGCAGCATCGAGTTGCAGCCGCGCGAGTTCCGCCTGCTCGAATACCTGATGCGCCAGGCCGGCCGGGTGGTGACGCGGACGATGCTGCTCGAAGGCGTCTGGGACTATCACTTCGACCCGCAGACCAATGTCATCGACGTGCACATCAGCCGCCTGCGGCAGAAGATCGACCACGGGTTCCCGGCGCCCTTGTTGCACACCGTGCGCGGCGCCGGCTACCGCCTGGGCTCATGATCCGGCCGGCATTCGCATGGGCGCGATCCACCAGCGCACGCCTCGCCTTGGCGGTCACGGCGTCCTTCCTGCTGGCCTTCGTCCTGCTGGGCGCGGGCGTCTACTTCGCCGTCTCCACCCTGCTGACCAGTGATGCGCACGAGGTGATCCGCGCCGACGCCGGCGGCTTGCTGCAGATCTATCACGATGGGGGGCGCAAGGAACTGCTGGACGAGGTACGCGACCGCGCCGAAGCGCCCGACGATCCGGACGCCGAGTACGCCCTGGTCGCGAGCAACGGGCACATCGAGGCGGGCACGTTCGCACGACTGCCGCGCGCGATCACGCGCGAGCCGCGCTGGATCGAATTGCGCGATCGCGATCCCGACGACGGCAGCACCTCCCGCGTGGTGGCTTACCTGCAGCCCTTGCGCGATGGCGAGGTGCTGGTCACCGGATTGCAGACCCGTAGCCAGGACCGCTTCCTGACGCTGATGCTGCGGACGGCACTGGTTGGACTGTTCGTGGCGACCACGCTGGGCGGCCTGATCGGCTGGCTGACCGCGCGCTGGGTCGCCGGGCGGCTGCGCAGCCTGGACGAAACCGCCGCACAGGTCGGCGCGGGCGAGCTGCGCCTGCGCGCGCGCCTGGACGGCAGCCATGACGCCTTCGACCGGCTGGCGCGACGCTTCAACGGCATGCTCGACCGCATCGGCGAACTGCTCGACGGTGTCCGCCATGCCACCGATCACATCGCGCACGACCTGCGCACGCCGCTCACGCGGCTTCGCAACCGCCTGGACCTCATGCGTCGCGAATGGGCGCTGTCCGATCCGGCACAGCGCCGCATGCTGGATGCAGCCATCAACGAGACCGACCAGATCCTGCAATCCTTCGGCGCCCTGTTGCGATTGGCGCGGATCGAGGCGCAGCCGCCACCCGATGCGCGCGAGGGCGTCGACCTGCGCCAGCTGGTTGGCGACGCCATTGAGCTGTACGCGCCGATCGCGGCGGAGCGACGGATCACGTTCGACTGCACGACTGCCACGGCGCATGTTCGCGGCGATGCCGACCAGCTGTTCCAGCTGCTGGTGAACCTGCTCGACAACGCGGTGAAATTCGCGCCGGCGGGCAGCGTGGTCGATGTCTGCGTGCGTCCGGTCCCGCAGGCGGTCGAGATCGACGTTGCCGATCACGGCAGCGGCATCGCCGAGTGCGATCGCGAACGCGTATTCGATCGTTTCGCGCGGCTCGAAGCCCATCGCGCCTCGCCGGGCACGGGGCTGGGGTTGAGCCTTGCTCGCGCGATTGTCCTGCGCCACGAAGGGCGGATCGCACTGCTGGACAACGCGCCCGGCCTGCGCGTGCGAGTGACCCTCCACACGCCATAAACGCCAAGCGGGCCGGATGGCCCGTCGAATGCTGAGGATGGATCGATGCGCCGCCCGCCTGTTTCCCTGCTGCCTGTTTCCTCCACCTTCCCGCTGACTGTAAGCACGGGTTGCACATTCCGGCTTGCCGGAAGGTGCAACCCGGATGTCGCTTACTTCGCTGTGGCGTCGGGATAGTTGGTGCGCAGGTCCTTGAGCACCCCGGCCAACTTGCCGTAGCTATCCTGGGCGCCGGCCTTGTCGTTGGCATCGCCGCTGGCATCCAGCCGATCAGCCAAGGTGGCGACGAACTTGACGCCGGCCTGGACCTTGCCTTGCTGATCCGCGGACAGCGAGCTCGACCGCTCCGGCAGTGCCGCAGCCAGATCGCGAATGGCGAATGCCATGTGGTGGACTTCACCGAGCGAACCACTCTGGATGGCCGTCTCCAGTTCCGCGTTCTTCTGGTCGATGGCCTGCCAGATAACGTCCGCACCGCCTGCCGGAATCTGCGTGGGCGCTTCGGCTTCCGCGGACGCTTCGGGCTTCGGTGGTTCGGCCTGCGGTGCCGCGACGGCCGCTGCCGGAACTGCGGCATTCTGGCTGGCGTCCGTGCCGCGCGGCCCACAGCCACTGATGCCGCCAACCAGCGCCAGCGAGGATGCGAGGATGGTCAAGGTGCGGGTGTTCATGGTGTTGCCTCCGGGGTTGTGATTGGACGTTCCTGGGAACGTTCGCGACGTTCACGCCATTGCTCGACGCGGTTATAGACGGTGGGAACCACCACCATGTTCAAAAGTGTTGCAGTGAACAGGCCACCGAGTACGACCTGCGCCAATGGCAGTTCAAGCTCCTTGCCGACTGGTGAACCAAACATCAGCGGTACCAATCCCAGCGCGGCGGTCGCTGCCGTCATCAACACAGGAACGAGTCGATCCAGCGTCCCCTGCATCACGACTTCTTCCAGCGGCTTGCCCGCCTGCCGCAACTGGTTGTAGTGGCTGACCAGGATGATGCCGTTGCGCGTGGCGATACCGAACAAGGTGATGAAGCCGATCACTGCTGCCAC
>JBBRHT010000025.1:0-13595 GCA_038222295.1 Lysobacterales bacterium | reverse complement strand
CTGCGCAGTGGCAACACAGCCGCTGGCAACCGGTTTCATGCCGACGGCGCTGGCACCGCCCTCCCGCAGCGCGTGCAGCAAGGCCGTACTGGCAACGGTCTTGCCGATGCCGGTGTCGGTGCCGGTGACGTAGAAGCCATGCTCGAACATGCGCACATGCTAGCAAGCCGCCTTGCCGGGGCTGGGCCATGGCGCGCGCATCGTCGTGCGCGCGGTAGACTCGGCGGATGTTCGCGACCAACGAGCTGGCGGGGTCCATGCAGGAGCAGTACGCGCAGCTGCTGGCACAGGCGCGTGCGCTGGTTGCCGGCGAGCCCGATCGCATCGCCAATGCGGCCAATCTCGCGGCGCTGGTCTATCACGCGCTGCCACGACTCAACTGGGTCGGCTTCTATTTCTTCGACGGCACCGAACTGGTGGTCGGCCCGTTCCAGGGACTGCCGGCATGCGTGCGCATCCCGCTGGACAAGGGCGCGTGCGGTGCCGCTGCGACGACGCGGACGACGCAGCGCATTTCCGACGTCGATGCATTCCCGGGCCACATCGCCTGCGACTCCGCATCTCGATCCGAACTGGTGGTGCCGCTGTACAAAGCGGACCAGCTGATCGGCGTCTTCGACATCGACAGCCCCGAACGCGACCGCTTCGACGCCGACGACCAGGCGGGGATGGAGGCGATCGCGCAATGCTTCCTGGCCACGCTCGCATGAGCACGCCTGCATGAGCACGCCGGAAAAGCTGCGCAACATCGGCCCCAAGTCCGCCGCCTGGCTGCGCCAGGTCGGACTGCGGACGCGCGAGGAAATTGCCGGCGTCGGCGCGGTCGGTGCGTACATGCGTGTGCGGCGCGCGGGTTTCAAACCCAGCCTCAACCTGCTGTATGCGCTGGAAGGTGCGTTGCGGGATTGCCATTGGCAGGAAGTGCCCGAAGCACGCCGTGCCGAACTGGTGAGCGCGGCTGAGTCGGCGATTGCCTTGCTGCCGCTGCCACGCGGCCGACAGGCGGCGGGTCCGGTCACCACCACCATGGCAGACGATCGTGGCGAAGACGACGCGATCGCATTCGGCGCGGATCCAGCCGCGGACGACACCCGCCCGTAAGCCGCGGCTTTACGCGTTGGCAGGCGTTCGCATAGACTGCCCGCGCTTCGAGGTGACCTGCGGGCAACGTTGTTGTCGCGCCCAAGGGTTGAAACGGGAAGCCGGTGACGCACGCACGCGAACAGCGCGCGCGGCCATTCCGGCACTGCCCCCGCAACGGTAAGCGAGTCAAGCCGCGGCATCCGCCACTGTGCATTGCATGGGAAGGCGCCGCGGCAGGAACGACAGTTCCGCTCGCCAGTCCGGAGACCGGCCACGGAGTCACTGGTTGCGATGCGGCGGGCATTGCGGCGGCGGCGCCGTCTGCTCTCCGCGGCACCTTCGCATGCAACGTCCTCCTCCCCGCGACTTCCTTCCGTCGATGCGCGCGGGCGTGCGCGCAGGAGAACACCCATGCGATTCCCACTGCTTTCCACGGCGCTTGCGCTGTGCCTGCCGGCCAGCGCGCTGGCGCAATCCACCGATGCGACCGACCTGGACCAACTGGTCGTGACGGCCACGCGCACGGCGGTGACCGTCGATGCGTCGCTCGCCGCGGTCGAGGTCATCGATCGCGCCGCCATCGATCGCAGCCAGGCGCATTCGCTGCCGCAACTGCTGCGCGGGCGCGCCGGCATCAACCTGGTCAACCAGGGCGGTCTGGGCAAGGTGACGACGCTGTTCCTGCGTGGCACCGAATCCGACCACACGCTGTTCCTGGTCGACGGCGTGCGCGTCGGCTCCTCGACATCGGGTCTTGCCTCGCTGCAGGACATTCCGATCGAGATGATCGACCGCATCGAGATCGTGCGTGGACCAAGATCGAGCCTGTATGGCTCCGAGGCGATCGGCGGCGTGATCCAGATCTTCACCCGGCGCAGTGGCTCGGGCGTGCATCCGCGACTGAAGGTCGGCACCGGCAGCCATGGCTTGCGCGAGGCCAGTGCCGGTGTCGATGCGCGATCGGCGCGTGGATGGTTCGGCGTGGATGCCGGCTGGCAGCAAAGCGACGGCATCAATGCCTGTCGCGGCATCGGATACCCGTCATACGCCGGTTGCGGCATGGACAACCCGGATCCCGATCGCGACGGCTACCGCAGGCATTCGCTGTCGCTGCGCGGCGGCATCAACGCCGGTGAGACACTCACGCTGGAGGCCAACGCGCTGCGCAACGAGGGCCACAACGCCTACGACGCCGATCCGGCGTGGGGACTGCCGGACAATTCGGACACGGTGCAGCAGGTCGTCGGCGGCAAGCTGCGATACGCGCCAAGCGAGCGCGTTACCGTGCAACTGGTTGCCGGCCGCAACGTCGATGCGTCCGACAACTTCCTGCAGACCGTGTGGACCGATCGCTTCGACAGCCGGCGCGACGGTGCGACGCTGCAGGCGGATGTCGACCTGCGCCACGGCCAGCTGCTGACGCTGGGCGTCGATTGGCTGCGCGACCATGGCTCGGTCACCGGTCCCTTCGCGAGCTTCGTCGCCGCACGCGGCAATCGCGCCGGCTTCGTGCAATACCAGGGCCGCTTCGGACGCAACAACCTGGACGCATCGCTGCGCGAGGACGACAACGACCAGTTCGGCCGCCACGCAACCGGCGGCGTCGCCTGGGGCCTCGACATCGCACACGGCTTGCGCGTCACCGCCAATGCCGGCACCGCGTTCAAGGCGCCGACGTTCAACGAGCTGTATTACCCGTACTACGGCAACCCCGGCCTGCGCCCGGAAACATCGCGCAGCGTCGAGCTGGGCGTGGGTCGCCGCCTGTCCGGCGGCCACTGGCAGCTCAACGCCTACCAGACGACGATCCGCGACCTGATCACCTACGACACCGCGATCCTGGCCGCCAACAACCTCGACAGCGCGCGCATCCGTGGCGCCGAACTGACGGCGGGCACGACGCTGGCAGGTTGGGATCTGTCAGGCCAGGCAACGGTATCGGACCCGCGCAACCGCAGCGACGCCAATGCAGGCAAGCTGCTGCCGCGTCGTGCGCGCCGCAGCACGCGCGTCGATGCCGATCGTGGCGTCGGTCGCTGGCGCATGGGCATGAGCTGGATCGCCGAAGGCGGGCGCTTCGACGACGTCGCCAATAACCGGCATGTCGGCGGCTACGCCACGGTGGACCTGCGTGCCGAATACACCCTGCGTCCGGCCTGGACGGTGCAGGCCGAAGTGCGCAATGCCTTCGACCGCCGCTACGAGACCGCCGCGTTCTACAACCAGCCGGGACGCGAATTCGGAATCAGCCTGCGCTGGCGTCCTGCGGACTGAGCCCCAGGTCAGTGCACCGACGCCGACCACGCCGGCAGCAACACATCCTCCGGCATGCCGCGCAAGGCACGCAGCGTGCGCACCAGGTCCTGGTAGCTCTTCGCCAGCTGCTCGAACAGCTTCGCGTACGCATTGCGGCTGGCCTCGGCGACTTCGAGATAGGCGCCGCGACCCATGCGGATGAAGTAATCGACCTGCACGTGGCGCCGGATGGCGAGTTGCGGATACAAGCCTGCGATCAGCAGGCAACGATCGCCGACGTCGCGCAAGGCATCGGCGCGCAGCGTGCCAACCAGCGACTGCGCATCGAGCCATTCGAGGGCCTGCGTGCGCGCCAGCAGGGTGTCGTCGCGCTGGTACCGCAGCAGCACGAAGACGAGATAGCTCTCGCGGGTGTCATCGAGCGGCGCATGCGCGCGCTCGCCGGCTTCATGGACCAGCGCCTGCCACAATTCGGCCTGCGCGCCCTGCTTGATGGGTGGATGCATCGCGGTCCCCGTTGAATGCTCGCGTGCACCGACAGTAAGTCAGAATGATCGACCAGTGCTGGCAGGCCGCTTGCGGGAGTGCCAGCAATACACCGTCCGCACAGATGGCAGGACGCGCCGATCGTTGCGGTCAGCGCATCAGCTTGCGCAGCGTCCACACGGTGCTGGCCAGGTAGATCAACGCCGCGGGGATCCACATCAGCAGGCCCGCTTCCTGCTGGTCGACCAACCCATTCGCGCCCGCGTAGCTGGCATACAGCGACGCCGGCGCCAGCGTGATCAGCGCGGCCATCAGGTTGCCCTGCAGGCCAACCAGCGTCACCAGCACGACCGCCGAGGCGAGGTTGAGGCGGCGGTTGCCGGCAGTCAGCACCATCCGCCAGAACACCGCTGCGGTCAGCAGGAAGGTGAGGTGCTCGAGCGTGTGCAGCGCCGGGCTGGCCAGCGCGGCTTCGTAGAACTTCGGCGCGTGCCACAGCCACAGGCTCGTGGCAAATGCCAACGCGGCGAGCCACGGCCCCGCACGGTGGCTGGAGCCGGCGCCGGCACCGGGCAGCCAGCCCAGCCAGCGGCCCAGATGTCGTCGCCAGGCTTTCGGGAGCGCGAACAGCGCGACGAAGTGCGCGTTGGACATGGCCAGCAATGGCGCGGCAATGAGCATCAGCAGCAGGTGCTGCAGCATGTGCCAGGAGAAATGCGTGTCCGCCCTTGCGTCCAGCGGCGACAGCAATGCGAGCACCAACGTGGCGATCGCGCCGGCATAGGCGCAGACGCGCCACGCCGGCGCGATGGTCGCGCGCGCGACCCCCATGCGCACCAGCCCTGCGCATTGCACGCCGACGGATGCCAGCAGCAGCGTGCCGACCAGCGGATCGAAGTGCCAGCCCGCCGCATCGGCCGTGTCGCCATGCGCGCGGGCCAGGCACGGCACGACCAGCCCCACGACGATCAGCCCAGCGTGGAAAAGCCGATGCATGGGCCGAAATACACCAGCGCCAGCGCCTGCACGATCACCGCGAACAGGGACAACGCGCTCCAGCTCAGGCCGAACAGCGCCATGAAACGCGTGCGGCCATCACCGCGATCGGCGGAATGATGCACGTCGCCACCGGATTCGTGGCGCGTCGCGCGCCAGTTCGACCATGCAATGAACATGCCGAATCCCGCCAGCAACGCGGTGGCGATATTGACGATCACCAGCCACGGCAATGGCGCGCCGCCGGCGCTGCACAGGTCCGAGCCGACGATATAGCTGACGAGCACCTGCAGCGACAGCGCCAGCGGCGCCAGCAGCAGTCCGGTCCACAACTTCCAGTGCGCGACCGCGTTTTTCTGCGGCGCCGGATGCGAGACATCATCGGCCAGCGGATGCAGGGTGCCGCTCATGTCAGCCTCTGGCTCAGGTACACGGCAGCGAACACGAACAACCAGACCGCATCGACGAAGTGCCAGTACAACGTGACCAGTGCGCGATGCTGCTCGTGTCCGCCGTGCACCTTGCCGGCCAGTCCCCACAGCAGCAACGCGGCCAGTGCGATCAGGCCCAGCAATACATGCGTCAGGTGCGTCCCGGTGATCAGGTAGTAGATCGAGCTGTAGCTGTCCTGCCCGATTCCGAATGGCTTGTCGTGCCACTCTTTCAGTTCCAGCGCGGCAAATCCCGCGCCCATCAGCAGGGTGATCGCGACCGCGATGCGGCTGGCCACGAGACGGCCCTTGCGCGCGGCCTGCTTGCCCCATTCGAGCACCGCGCTGGATCCCAGAAGCAGTACCGTCGCCGGCAGCGCCAACTTAAGCGAAGGCGGCCCGCTGCTTGGCCACGCGCCGACGTGCTGGCTGCCAAGGTAAGCATAGGAAAAGATCAGGTAGGCGAACAGGATACCTTCGGTCGCGAGCACGCAGAGCATGCCCCACCAGGGCGTCCCGATCAGGCCCTGGCCGTGGACCGGCAGGGTCGCGTCGACAGTGCGGGCTTCACTCATACATGCGGACCTGTTCGGTGGCGACCGTGTCGGGCGTCGGCCAGAACCATGCGGCCAGGATCGCCAGGCACGCCAATCCGGACGCCACCGACAGCCAGTTGATGTGCACCAATAACGCGCAGAAAAACACCAGCAACGCCACCGTCAGCGCGACCGGCAGCAGGCTGTCGCCGGGCATTTTCAGGATGACGTCGGGCTCCCCGTCCAACGGCGTGACGCCGAGTGTTTCGCGCCCGTTGTCGAGCAGGAAACCGCGGTCGAACACCGAACGCTGGTCGGATTCCTGCAACCGGTCCTCCCACAACGGATGGCGCGACGCGACCTGCGGCAGCACGGCGAAGTTGTACACCGGCGGGGGCGACGGCACCGACCATTCCAGCGTCGGCCCGTCCCAGGGGTTGGGGCCAGCAATGGCGCCCCGGCGCAGGCCCTGCACCACGTTGATCAGGAACAGCACGATGCCCGACGCGAACAGGAACGCCCCGATGCTGATCACCAGGTTGGCCGGGCCCCAGCCCATCTGCGGCGCGTAGGTATAGACCCGTCGCGGCATGCCGGCCAGGCCCAGCCAGTGCATCGGGAAGAACGCCAGGTTGAAGCCGACGAACATCACCCCGAAGGTCCAGCGGCCGAGGCGTTCGGACATCATCCGGCCGGTGAATTTCGGGAACCAGTGGTAGATCGCGCCGATCACCGGGAACACGTTGATGCCCAGCAGCACGTAATGCAGGTGCGCAACCACGAAGTAGGTATCGGTCAGCTGCCAGTCCAGGGCCAGGCTGGCGGTCAGCACGCCGGACACGCCGCCAATCACGAACAGCAGCACGAACCCGGCGAAAAACAGGAACGGCGTCGTCAGCTTGACGCGACCGGTGTGGATGGTCGCGATCCACGCGAACACCGCCACCGCGCTTGGGATGGTGATGATGAAGCTCGCCGCCGAGAAGAAGCTCAGCGCCAGCACCGGCACGCCGGTGGCGAACATGTGGTGCAGCCACACACCGAATCCGATCACCATCGTCGCCACGGTCGACATCGCCACCGGCGTGTAACCGACCAGCGGCCGCCGGCAGTGCACCGGCAATGCATCGGAGACCAGGCCCATCGCCGGCAGCACGATCGCGTATACCCAGGGATGGCCGAACATCCAGAACAGGTGCTGCCACAGCAGCGGCTGGCCGCCGCCGGCGACGTCGAAGAAGTGCGTGCCGTAGTTGCGATCCAGCCACAGCATCAGGCAGGCCACGCTCAGTGCCGGCACCGCGAACAGGTTGGCCACCGAGGCGGTCAGCGTGCCCCAGACGATGATCGGCACCCGGTTGATCGACATCCCCGGCGCGCGCATGCGCAGCAGGGTGACGACGAAGTTGGCGGCGCCCACCGTGGTCGAGATGCCGAGGAAGATCAGACCCAGGCAATACACGTCGATGTTGGGCCCCGGCGAATATTCCTGGCTGGAGCGCGGCACGTAGTTGAACCAGCCGCCATCGGGCGCCGCGCCCATCGGGAAGCTGACGTACAGGAACAACCCCGCCGCCAGGAACAACCAGTAGCTCAACGCGTTGAGCCGCGGGAACGCCATGTCGCGGCTGCCCAGGATCAGCGGCCACAGGTAATTGGAGAATCCCGACAGCACCGGCAGTGCGTACAGGAAGATCATGGTCACGCCGTGCATCGAGAACAGCTGGTTGTACTGCTCGGGCGTCAGCACGTGTGCGTTGGGCTGCGCCAGTTGCAGGCGCATTGTCAGTGCCTCGAGCCCTCCGACGATCAGGAACACGAAGGCAGTGACGATGTAGCGCAATCCGATCGTCTTGTGGTCGACCGTGCCGAGCCATCCCTTGAATCCGGGCGCCTCGCCCCACAGGGATTCCAGGCGCGCGGCGATCGCCGGCGGGTTCGGCGAGCGCGATGGCTGGTCGACCGCGTCGGCCACGACATCAGAACGCGCGCCTCGCATCGGCAGGTCGTCGGACAGGTTCACGGCCATCAGCGCAATTCACCCAGGTAGTCGACGACGGCCGAGAGGTCGGCCGGGCTCAACGGAATGTCCGGCATCTGCGCGCCGGGCTTGACCGCCTGCGGGTTCCCTACCCAGTCCAGCCGTCCCTGCCGGGTGTTGGGCAGGGCGCCGGCGGCCAGCGTTGAGCGCAACGCGAGATGGGTGAGCTCGGGCCCGAGGATGCCACCGGCCTGTGTGCCGCGCACGGTGTGGCAACTCGAACACGCGGTGGCGAACACCTGTGCCCCGTGTCCGGCGGTGGCCACGGCGGGCGCTCGCATCGCCTGCTGCCACGCCGCGAATTGCGCAGGGGCAAGCGCGACCACGCGGATGCCCATGCGTGCGTGTTCAAGCCCGCAGTATTCGGCGCATTGCCCGAGATAGGTTCCGGGGCGGTCGGCCTGCAGCCACGCGTGGGTCTGCTGCCCGGGGATTACATCGATCTTCGGCCCCAGCTTGGGCACCCAGAAATCATGGATCACGTCAGCCGACGTGAGGTCCAGCCGCACCGGCATGCCGGTGGGAATCACCATCTCATTGGCGGTGCTGAAAATGTTCCCCGGCGTGGCGTCCGGGTAGCGCAGCTCCCACCACCACAGGTGGCCGGTGACCTCGACCTGCAACGCCGGACCCGCGGGTCGCGCGGACACCTCGCGGGTGACGGCGAAACTCCACATCGTCATCGCGACCAGGACCGGCACGGTGATCCCGATGCCCCAGTAGATCCAGCCCAGGCCGTGCGCATCGCGATGCACGACGTCGCCCTCGCGGCGCGTGGCGCGACGACCGCTGACGACGGCCCAACTGATCATCACGGCGATGATGACCACCACGCCAATCGCGATGCCGACGAACCCCCAGGCGAGAGTCTGGACCGGCGCGGATGCCGGGCCGGCGGCGCCGCTGAGATAGCTCATCGGATGGTCGACGCAGCCGGCCAAGCCACACGCCGCTGCCAGGACGCTGGCGAGGCGCGGTTTCATCATTTGCCGGGCGAGTCGTCGGAATGCGATCCGCGACCGCCAGCCAACTCACCCGCTTCCTCGGTTGGATCGGCGGCCGATGCGCCCGTCGCCTGGCCCGTGCGCTGCGGCGCGACGTTTTCGGCTCGTCCGCCCTGGAAATCACCCTGCAGCGCGGCCTGCGCCTGGCCCGGGGGCACGCCGCCACCGAGCGACCCCACGTACGCCGTCAACTGCCAGATCGACTCGGCCGGCAAGGCGCGTCCCCACGCCGGCATGCCCTTGGGATGGCCCAGGGCGATGCTGCGGAAGATCGCCGCAGGGGTGCCGCCATAGATCCAGTAAGGGTCTTTGAGGTTGGGGCCCATGTTGCCGCCGCCGCCATAGCCATGGCAGCCGGCGCAGTTCATGGACTGGAACAGCTTCTTGCCGTTCATCACCACGTCGGGTCCATCGCCCAAGGGGTTGGCCAGATCCAATGGCCACTGCAGCTTCGCCGCGCCGGCGAGGTCGGCCTCGGGCGCGGTGAGGGCCGCCATTGGTTGCGGTTGCGATTTCATCAACATCGCCTGCTGCGTTGGCGCGTGATGCCAGCTCAACGCCCATCCGGCGATGGCGGCACCGACCACGGCGCATCCGAGCATTCCGGCGATCGCATTGCCGGTTTTCATGGGCGCCCCTTCCCGGCGCTTGCAGTTGCGGTGGCTGCTGCGGCTGCGGTTGGCGGTCCACCGGCATCGACGCCGTCCAGCGAGAACACATACAGCGTCGAGCCGCGCGACGGATAGCCCGGCCGCGCGCTCTGCACGCCGGCCGCGCCACCCACGCCGCTGGGAATCGCGACGTACTGATGGCCGTCGGGCCCAAGGTAAGTCATCGGCTGGCCGATGATCCCGGAGGACAGCTTCTGCTGCCACAGCACCTTGCCATTGCGCGCATCGACCGCGCGGAACCAGCCATCGGAGGTCCCGTAGAACACGAGGTCACCTGCCGTGGCCACCGCACCTGACATCACCATGAATTTCTCGGGCACCGCCCAGACACGCTTGCCGGCCACCGGATCCCAGGCGATGAAGGCGCCCCAGTCGCCATTGGGTCCATCCACCGACATGCGGGTCATCTCCATGCCATCGTAAGGCGTGCCGGGGATGTAGCTGGCCTTGTGGTCGGTGACGTTCATGCAGATGTTGAAAATGCCGACGTACAACAACCCGGTGCGCGGCGAGAATGCCGGCGGCTCCCAGTCCTTCTGGCCGATGTCCGGCGGGCAGACCTTGAGCTTGACGCCGGGCTTGGGGTGCTTGGCCGGATCGACCACGGGGCGTCCGGTCTTCGCGTCGAAACCGGTGGACCAGTCCTGGTAGGCGAACGTATCGGCCTTGAGCACTTCGCCGGTTTCCCGATCGAGCACGTAGGCATAGGTGTTGCGGTCGAAATGCACCAGTGTCTTGCGCATCCGGCCGTTGATCGGCAGGTCGAGCAATACCGCCTCGTTGACGCCGTCGTAGTCCCACTCATCATGCGGCGTGAACTGGTACGCCCACACCGCCTCGCCGGTGTCGGCATCACGCGCGAACATCGTCGACGACCACAGGTTGTCTCCGGGCCGCTGCACGGGCACGCGCGGGCCCGGATTGGAGGTGCCATAGAAGACCAGGTTGGTCTCCGGGTCGTAGGAAGGAAAGCCCCACGCCGCACCGGCACCGGTCATCGCCATGCCCGCCGGCCAGGTCGTCAGGCCGAGATCCTTGCCCTTGTATTGCGGGTAGAACGGCTTGAAGCGCGAACCGATTTTCACCAGCGCATCGTTGCCCACCGAGTACGCGCGCCACAGCTCCTTTCCGGTCTGCAGGTCCAGCGCGGCGAACCATCCCGACACGCCCAACTCCCCGCCGGAATTGCCGACGAAAACCTTGTTGCCGACGATCAACGCCGGCGAGGTCATGGTCATGCCGCTCTCGACGTTGGCCATCTTGGTGCGCCACACCTGCTTGCCGGTCTGCGCGTCCACCGCCACGACATGGTCATCAAGCAGGTTGTAGACCAGCTTGCCGTCGCCATACGCCCACCCGCGCAACACCGCGTCACAGCACGCCTTGCCGACCCCCACTGGCGATGGATGCGGATTGAACATCCATTTCACCGGCGCGCCGGGCTTGGTCAGGTCGAGTGCATACGCCTTGTCGGGAAATGGCGACACGACGTACATGGTGTCGCCGACGACCAGCGGCGCGCCTTCGTGGCCGTACTGGACGCCGTCGGAGAACGACCATGCCACCCGCAGCCGGGCGACATTGCCGGTGTTGATCTGGTTGAGCGGGCTGTACCGCGTATTGGCGTAGTCGCGCGCCTGGCTGCGCCACTCGCCGGGCGGACCACCAGGTGCCGGGTTGAAGCTGCGGTTTGCCGGCACTGGCTGCGAAGATGTTCCCGCAGTAACGGCAGCCGCCGTGCTCGCGTGCTGCGACCGGTCGCAGGCGCCGAGTGCAAGAACCAATGCAACCAAGGAGACGGCAGTCATCGACAACCGTATCCAATCCGAAGATGTCGCGCTGGCCGCGCATGCTGATCGCACTAGGCTGCTCCCGGGATGCGAAGGTCGATAAAACCACGGGCAACGTGATCGAAAAATGAATCATCACATTACAAAAATTTAATGGTGGGTAACGCGCACGCAACGACGAACCTTCCCACCGCGTCGACGGAGCGATGGTCAACGTGGTCCGTCGATGGCCAGACCAGACAAGGCTGGCTTCACATCCGAATCGAACCGATTGGAGGAGACGGCATGGACGGCAAAAGGCAGTCGAACCCTCCAATGCTGGCGGCGTTCGTCGCCGCGGTGTGCGCGCTGACGTCCGCGCGCGCCCACGCGGGAGATGACGCGCACCTGCTTGGCGACTGGGGTGGCGAACGCACGCAGCTGTCCGACAAGGGCATCGATTTCACCTTTGGCTACGACAGCCAGATCGCGCACAACGTCCGCGGCGGCACGCGTTCGGTCACGCGTTACACCGACCAGTGGACGGCAGGCGTCACCTTCGACTTCGACAAGCTCTGGGGCTGGCACGGTGCGTCGTTCAAATGGCTGATGACCCAGCGCGACGGGCGCAATGCAGGCAACGATGCGCAGATCGGCAGCAGCCAGTCGGTGCAGGATCTGTACGGTCGCGGCCAGACGCTGCACCTGACGGTGTTCGCCTTCGAGAAAACATGGCGCAATGGCGGAGTCGACTGGCGCATCGGTCGATTGCCGGTGGGACGCGACGTCGCCGGATTCTCGTGCAACTTCCAGAACCTGACGTTCTGCGGCTCCCAGCCAGGCAACATCGTCGGCGACTACTGGGTCAACTGGCCCACGAGTCAGTGGGCGACCGTGCTCAAGATCAAGACCAGCGACGCAACGCACATCGAAACCGGTGCGTACCAGGTCAACCCCAAGTACGTCGACAACGACTATGCGCGCAAAAGCGGCTGGAAGCCGGACTTCCCGAGCGGCACGACAGGTGCACTGGTTCCCGTGGAGTTCGGCTGGACCCCGACGGTCCACGGATTGCCGGGCACCTACAAGGTGGGCGCGTGGTACAGCAGTTCGCCCGGGGACGACCTGTTCTTCGACCAGAACGGACAACCCTTGGCCGTGGGCGGCGGAACACCGCTGCAGCATGCATCGCGGCATGGTGCGTACATCGACTTCAAGCAGCAGGTGAGCGGCGAGGCGAAGGGCCGGGGGCTGACGCTGTTCCTGCGCGCGGTGTGCGCCGACCGCGCGACCTCGGCGACCGACGGGCAGGTTTCGACCGGCCTGGAGTATCGAGGTGCGTTCGGCCGCGACCACGATGCGATCGGCGTCGGCCTGGGCGAAACCCGTTTCAGTGCAATCCAGGCGCGCTACCAGCGCCTCTACAACCAGACGCACGCCGTCGCGATCTCCGTGCAGGACCGTGACGAAGTGGCGGCGGAAGTCTTCTACAGCTGGAGCCCGGTGGCGTCGATCAAGGTGCGGCCCAACCTGCAGTACGTGCATGACCCGGGTGGCACGGCGCGCAACCACGATGCGCTGGTGGTCGGGGTTTACAGCAGCGTGACGTTCTAGCGCGGCCTGCCGGCACGCCTCATTCCGCGGCGCCGGTCAGTCGATCGGCCTCGCCGCCGGCGCCCATTTCATCCATGTCCAGTTCGGTTTCCAGGCGTTCGGCGACGGACTCGCCCAGCCGCCCGGCATCGCGCAGCCGCTCCACCACTTCGCGCTGGGCATGCAGTGCTTCGATCAACGGGCCCTGGTCCCCCGGCTGTCCGGCATCCGCACCGGCCCCGGCGATGCCGATGCTGCCGTCAGCGATGCGCGGGAGCAGCCGCTGCGCCCGCTCCAGCCCCGACGCGTCGTGATCCAGGGCGCGCCTGAGCGCCTTGACTCCGGCGCGCCGCGCACGCGTGCGTGCCCGCTCTTCGTCGCGCGAATCCAGGTGTGGATCGCCGACGCGCAGCAGCCGGATCAGCGGCAGCAAGGTCGCTCCCTGCAGCAGCAACGTGGCGAAGATCACCACGAAGGTCATGAAGATGATGGTGGACCGCACGTCGCCCGGGGCAAGCGACATCGGCAACGCCAGCGCGAGGGCCAGCGAGACAACACCACGCATTCCCGCCCAGCCCAGCACGGTCTGCTGGCGCCAGTTGCTCGTCGCGTGTGCGTCCTTGCTGATCGCCGCCACGAGGCGAGGCACCAGCCACATCCACGCCAGGCGCAACGCGATGACAGCGACCGCCAGGACGACCCCCGCCCACAACATCGACCATCCGGGCC
>JBBRHT010000024.1:0-13623 GCA_038222295.1 Lysobacterales bacterium | reverse complement strand
GGCAGGCAGCATCAGTGCGGCGCTGTACCTGGAGTGCTTCGTGCCGCAATCGCTGCCGTGGGCGCACCTGGACGTGTACAGCTGGAACGACAGCGACAGGCCGGGCCACCCCACTGGTGGCGAGGCGCAGGGATTGCGGTCGGCGTATGCGATGTTGAAGGCGCGCTGCGGCTGAGCAAGCCCGGCTCGGCCAGGGAGGCTGGCCGCTTCGGGTGGATCAGTTGCCCTCGGCATCGAGGATGCAATGCAGGTCAGGCAGCCAAACTGCGACCCCTGCGTGACGCGCGGGTGACCTCCGCGACGCCAGCCGGACTGGCAGCCACGACGGCTACAGCCAGCCTTTCTGGCGTGCCAGCCGGTAGGCCTCGATCCGGTTGCCGACGCCGAGCTTGCCGATGACGCCCGACAGGTAGTTGCGCACGGTCCCCTGCGACAGCCCCAGCTGCGCGGCGATTTCCCCGGCCGAGGCGCCGCCGCCGGCCAGGCGCAGGACCTGGCGCTCGCGATCGTTGAGCGGATCGGACTCCGACCATGCATCCACCGCCAGCTGCGGGTCGATGACCCTGCCGCCGCCGTGCACGCGCCGCACCGCATCGGCGAGTTGTTCGGCCGGTGCATCCTTGAGCAGGTAGCCGCCGACGCCCGCTTCCAGCGCCCGGCGCAGGAAACCGGGCCGCGCGAAGGTGGTCACGATGATGACCTTCGTCGCCCAATCCTGCCGCTGCAGCCGTTGCGCCAGTTCCAGGCCGGTCAGGCCCGGCATCTCGATGTCGGTGACCAGCACGTCGGGGCGATGTCGCTGCAGTTCGCGCCAGGCGATTTCACCGTCGGCGGCCGTCGCCACGACATCGATATCGGGTTCCAGCCCCAGCAGCGCGGACAGCGCGCCGCGCATCATCGCCTGGTCTTCGGCCAGCAGTAGACGAATCATCGGCGATGCAATCCCATGGCCCGCGGCGCAGGTGCGAGGCAGCGCACGTTAGCAGGGCGGCAGCTGGAAAAGCTCAGGCCGCGGCGGCCGCGACATCGGGCGCCAGCGGATCGATGGCCGCCGCCGACGGCGGCAACGGCAGGCGCGCTTCGACGCGCGTGCCCCTGGCATTGGAATCCACGCGCAGCCGCCCGCCGATCGCCTCGATGCGCTCGCGCATGCCCGACAGTCCGTTGCCCGGCGCGATCGCACCACCGCGACCGTCATCCGCGATGCACAACACCATCTCGTCGCCCTCGGACACCAGCGTGACCTGCGCCGCATGCGCACGGGAATGGCGCTGGATGTTGGTCACCGCCTCGCGCAGGGTCATCGCCAGCACGATCTCCTGCGCCTGGGGCAGCGCCAAGGGCGCGATGTCGTAGCGGAACGCGATGGCGTCGGTCTCCAGCAGCAGGCGCGCCGACGCCAGCTCCGCGGCCAGCCCCGCGGCGCGGATGCCGGTGACCGCACTGCGTACCTGGGTCAGTGCTTCGCGGGCGACGCGGGTCACCTCGCGGATCTCCCGGCGCGCCGCCACGGGATCGCTGGCGATCAGCTTGCCGGCCAGTTCGGACTTCAGCGCCACCAGCGACAGCGTGTGCCCGAGCAGGTCGTGCAGGTCACGACCGATGCGTTCGCGTTCGGCAAGGCCAGCCAGTCGACGCACCTCGTCATGGCTGAGCTTGAGCGCGGAGTCAACCTGCATTTTTCGCGCGAAACTGACGTTCATCAGGCCGACCGCCAGGCCAACCACCACGGCATTGAGCAGCAACAGCCACGGCAAGCCGAGCGCGAGCCACTCCACGCTGTAGGCGACCATGATCGCCGCCATGCCCATCACTGCCCGGCGCGGCGGAGCACAAAAGGCCAGGAACGCGCAGGCGTAGATGAGGAAGCCCTGCGCGCCGGGATTGACCGGCGTCAACGCGTACCCGATCGCGGCGATGCCCAGCACGCAGGCCGGCAGATGCCGCCGGTTGCGGTAGTACGCGTACCAGAACAGCCACAGGAATGCGGCGAAACCCACCAGCGTCGGCCCGCGCCAATGCGGGAACGCCCCCGGGGCAAGCAGGGGCGTGATGAAGACCCAGATCGACCACACCAGCATCAGCCACGGAAACCAGTGCGAGCGGCCGCGACCGTCGTGGTCCTCCCGCCGCAGGTGCAGCAGGGAATCGGCGGACGGAACGAACACGTTGGCGAGCATGCGATGGGCTCCGGTCACGACGGCATCATCGGCGCGGCGGTCGCGCGGCTCAAGCCCGCGCCAGCCGCCGCCGCGCCAGCCCGAAGAACAGCGCCGTCACGCCGGCCAGCACGATGACATGCAGCCCGACCTGGCCATCGCTGGGCTCCCCCGCCACGGCCAGCGCGATCTGCGCCAGGTGCCAGGCCGGCCACAGCGGGGCCAGCACCTGGAACAGGTGCGGCAGCGCCTGCAGCGGCATCCACAGCCCGGCGAGGAACGCCATCGGCAGGTACAGCAGGTTGATCAGGCCCGGCGCGCCCTGGCCGCTGACGACGCTGCCGATGAACAGCCCGATCGCGCAGAACGGCAGCACGCCCAACACGTCCACCGCGATCAGTCCGGCCAGTTGCAGCGCCGACAGCGACACATGGCCAAATGCAAATGCAACCGCAATCACCACCAGGACCGTCGCGATGATCGCCGCGAACACCATCGCCATCGCCAGCTTCGCCACCAGCATCGCCGCCGGCGGCATCGGCAGCGCTCGCTTGAGCGCAAGCAGCCCGCGCTCGCGGTCCAGCGCCAGCGACACGCCGAATCCGAACAGGCCCGGCGCCATCACGCCGAAGACACCATAGGTCGCGAGCAGGTGGGATGCCATGCCGCCGCCGTGGCCCGGTCTTGCCAGCAGCACGCCGAACAGCAGGTAGAACATCGGCGGAAACACGAGCGTCGGAATCGCGAACGACGGGGCGCGCAGCAGTCGCAGGAATTCGCAGCGCGCCTCCAGCCAGTAGCAGCGCAGCAGGGATCGTCGTGGCATCGGTGCGATGTTCATGCAGCCTCCCGGGTCAGGGCGACGACGGCGTCGGACAGGCCGGCGCGCTCGATTTCCAGATCGCGCAGCCCGGCATCCTCGGCGAGCAACCGGCGCACCACCGGCTCGACCGCGTCGACCACCAGCTCGATGCGATCGTCGTTGCGCGAGGCGGCAAGCACCTGCGGCCAGGTCGACAGCATGTCGATGGCGAGCGAGGTGACGCAGCGGATGCGGCGGTGGGACACGTGCGCGCGGATGGCGTCGACGCTGCCCTGGGCGACGATGCGACCCTGCGCCAGCACGATCACCCGGTCGGCCAGTGCCTCGGCTTCCTCCAGGTAGTGGGTGGTCAGCAGCACGCCGCAGCCATCGGCGACGAGTTCGCGGATGGCCCGCCACAGCCGTTGTCGCGCTTCGATGTCGAGCCCGGTCGTGGGTTCATCGAGAAACAGCAAGCGCGGCCGGCCGCAGATCGCCAGTGCGAACTGCACGCGCCGTTGCTGGCCGCCGGATAACGCGCCGTAGCGGCGTCGCAGCAGGCCGTCGAGGCCCGCCAGCGCGACGCAGTCGGCAAGGCTGCGCGGAACGGCGTAATAGCTGCGCGTCAGTGCGATGAGTTCGCCGACCTGCAAGGTGTCCGGCAACGCCGCGGACTGCAGCATCACGCCGACCTGGCGGCGAGCCGCCAGCTTGTGCGGCGACTGGCCAAGCAGCGCCACCGTACCGCTGTCGGCACGCGCCAGCCCGAGCAGCAGGCCGATGGCGGTGGTCTTGCCGGCGCCGTTGGGCCCGAGCAGCGCCAGAAGTTCGCCGGATTCGACGCGCAGGTCCAGGCTGTCGAGCGCGCGCAGCTTGCCGTAGTCCTTGCGTGCGGCGCGCAGCATCGCCAGCGGTCCGCCACTGCCATCGGTGTCCTGCCGTTGCGTGTCCAAGCTCGTCTCCATGACCAGGGCCGCCACGATGCGACGCCGCGGGCGGCACGCACAGTCGCAAGCGTCAGGCATTGCACGTGACAAGCGTCAGGTGACAGTGCCCCGGTCGCCGCCTACGCTGTCCCCCGGCTTCACCGCCGGACCAAACGCCCCCACACTGCAGTGCTTCCATCCGCCAGGGATTGCAATGAACAGCTCCGCCGACCTGCTCAAGGAATTGCGCATCGACCGATCCGCCGCGCCACCGCCGTCGCGGCGCGGCCTGTGGATCGGCTTGTCGATCGCCGCCGTCGTGCTGGTGCTGGCTGCTGTCGCCTGGGCATGGTTCGGGCGCGCCAAGGGCGTCGAGGTGCGGACCGCCACCGTCGTCGCGATCGGCAATGCCAATGCGTCGGTACTCGATGCCACCGGCTATGTCGTCGCCCGCCGCATGGCGACGGTGTCGGCCAAGGTCACCGGCAAGGTGCGCGAGGTGCTGATCGAGGAGGGCCAGCATGTCGACGCCGGACAGGTACTGGCGACGCTGGATCCCATCGACGCGAACGCCGAGCGCGACCTCGCAAGCGCGCAACTGGCTGCGGCCCGCAGCCAGTCCGGCAGCGTGCAGGCGCAATTGCGCGAGGCCGAGGCCAATGCCGCGCGCCTCGCGTCGCTGGTGAAGCAGCAGCTCGTGTCGAAGTCGCAATACGAGCAGGCGGTCGCGCAGCGCGATGCCTTGCGCGCGCAACTGGCGACGACACGACGCAACGCGCAGGTTGCCAGCGACCAGCTGCGCATCGCCGGCAACGGTGTCGACAACACGGTCGTGCGCGCGCCTTTCGCCGGCGTCGTCATCGCCAAGGCCGCGCAGCCGGGCGAGATCGTGTCGCCCTTCTCGGCCGGCGGCGGCTTCACCCGCACCGGCATCGGCACCATCGTCGACATGGACTCGCTGGAGGTCGAAGTCGACGTCGGCGAGGCCTACATCGGCCGCGTGCAACCGAAGATGCCGATCGAGGCGACGCTCAACGCCTATCCCGAATGGAAGATCCCCGGCGAGGTGATCGCGATCATCCCCACCGCCGACCGCAGCAAGGCCACGGTCAAGGTGCGCGTCGCGCTGAACGTTCGCGACCCGCGCATCGTTCCCGACATGGGCGTCAAGGTCAGCTTCCTCGAAGCGGCACCCAAGCCCGGCGCCGCGCGCAACGAAGGCGTGCGCGTGCCGGCCGCGGCCATCGTCCAGCGCGGCAATGCCGACGTGGCATTCATCGTCGGCACGGACAAGACCGTCGAGCAGCGCAGCCTGAGGCTCGGCCGCGCGATGGGCGACGACCGCCAGGTGCTGTCGGGCCTGTCGTCGGGCGATGAAGTGGTGCTGGACCCGACCCCGGAGCTGGCCAATGGCGCGAAGGTCCGCATCGCCACGACCGGCGACAGCGACAACCCGCAATAAGCACGAGACATGCGGGCTTGCACGGCCGCAATGCGATCACCAAAGGAAACGACATGCCAGCCCTGATCAGCGTCCGCAACCTCACCAAGACCTACCAGCGTGGCCCCGAGAAGATCCAGGTGCTGCACGGCATCGACCTGGACATCGACAAGGGCGACTTCATCGCGCTGATGGGGCCGTCTGGCTCGGGCATGACCACCCTGCTCAACCTGATCGGCGGGCTCGACTCGTCCAGCGGCGGGGAAATCGAGGTTGGCGGCCAGCGCATCGACACCCTGAGCTCGGGGCAGCTGGCGACGTGGCGCAGCAACAACATCGGTTTCGTCTTCCAGTTCTACAACCTGATGCCGATGCTCACCGCGCAGAAGAACGTCGAGCTGCCGCTGTTGCTGACGCGCCTCAATGGCGCGCAGCGCAAGCGCAATGCCGGCATCGCGCTGGAACTGGTCGGCCTGCAGGATCGCGGCCGCCATCGCCCGTCGGAGTTGTCCGGCGGCCAGCAGCAACGCGTCGCGATCGCGCGGGCCATCGTCTCCGATCCCACCGTGCTGATCTGCGATGAGCCGACCGGCGACCTGGACCGGCAATCGGCCGAGGAAATCCTCTCCCTGCTGCAGCAGCTCAACCGCGTGCACGGCAAGACCATCGTCATGGTGACGCACGACCCGAAGGCGGCCGAGTACGCCACGCACACGATCCACCTGGACAAGGGCGAGTTGACCGACACGCCCGTCGTCGCGCACTGAGGAGTGGCGACATGAAATATCTCTCGCTGGTCTGGGCCTCGCTGTTCCGCAGCCGCACCCGCACGCTGCTGACGCTGTTGTCGGTGGTGGCTGCGTTCCTGCTGTTCGGCATGCTCGACTCGGTGCGGGTGGCCTTCAACTCCGGCGGCAGCGTCGCCGGCGCCGATCGCCTGGTCGTCGCCTCGCGCCTGTCGATCACGCAGATGCTCCCGTACAGCCTGCTGTCGCAGATCGAATCGACGCCCGGGGTGAAGAAGGCCGCGTACGCCGCGTGGTTCGGCGGCATCTACCAGGATCCCAAGAACTTCTTCCCGAATTTCTCGGTCGGCCCGAACTACTTCGACATGTATCCGGAATTTGCCCTGCCGCCGGCGCAGCGGCGCGCGTTCGACGCCGACCGCACTGGCGCGATCGTCGGTGCGTCGCTGGCCAAGCGCTTCGGCTGGAAGATCGGCGACACCATCCCGCTGCAGGCGACGATCTTCCCGCAGAAGGACGGCAGCAATGCATGGCCGCTGAAGCTGGACGGCATCTTCGAAATCAAGGACGCCAAGCGCAAGGGCCAGGAAGGCCAGCTGCTGTTCCACTGGAAGTATTTCGACGAGGCCAACCAGTACGTCAACGGACGCGTGGGCTGGTACATGGTCAAGCTCGACGATCCGGCGCACGCCGATCGCGTGGCCAAGGCCATCGACGCCATCAGCGAGAACTCCGACCACGAGACCAAGACCCAGACCGAGCAGGCGTTCAACCAGTCCTTCGCCAAGCAGTTCGCCGACATCGGCCTGATCGTCACCGCGATCATGGCGGCGGTGTTCTTCACCCTGCTGCTGCTGACCGGCAACACGATGGCGCAGGCGGTGCGCGAGCGCATCCCGGAGCTGGCCGTGCTCAAGACGATCGGGTTCAGCAACCGCAGCGTGCTGTGGCTGGTGCTGGCCGAATCGATCTTCCTGATCGTGCTCGGCGGCGTGCTGGGGCTGGGCATCGCGGCCCTGCTGATGCCGGCCGTCAGCGCGGGTAGCGGCGGCGTGATCCAGCTGCCGACGGTGCTGCCGCAGACCTGGGCGATGGGCATCGCCCTGATGCTGGCGATCGGAATCGTCGTCGGCCTGCTGCCGGCCTTGCGCGCGATGCGCCTGAAGATCGTCGACGCGCTGGCTGCGCACTGAGGCCGACATGAAACGACAAGGAAAAGCGATGCGCATCCTCGCCAACATCGGCATCGCGCTGGCGCTCATCGCCGGCCTGGCATTGTGGATCGCGCTGCCGTGGCCGGCAGTGCTGGCCATCGCCGTCGCGCTGGCGCTGTGGCTGCTGCTGACGCGTAGCGGGAAACTGGCGCTGGCCGCCGCCAGCATCGGCATCGCCAGCCTGCCGCAGCGCTGGGGCGCGTCGTCGGTGATCGTGGTCGGCATCGCCGGCGTGGTCGGCGTGCTCGTGGCGATGCTGGCGATGGGCGAAGGTTTCTCCGCCACGCTCAGGCAGACCGGCAGCGAGGACACGGCGATCATCCTGCGCGGCGGCTCGCAGGCGGAGACCAACTCGGTGATCACCCGCGACCAGATTCCGTTGATCGGCAACCTGCCGGGTATCGCGCGCGACGCCGGTGGACAGCCCGCCATCTCACCCGAGCTGTCGCAGGTGGTGAACCTGCCGACCAAGGCCGATGGCACCGATGCCAACGTGCAGATCCGCGGTGTCGGCGACGCGGCGTGGGCGATCCGCCCGCAGGTGCGCCTGGTCGAGGGCCGCAGGTTCGGCCAGGGCCTGCGCGAACTGGTTGTCGGTCAGGGTGCGCAGCAGCAGTTCCGCGGGCTCGAAGTCGGCCACCGCATCGAACTGGCCAACCAGGACTGGACCATCGTGGGCAAGTTCGCCGCCGGCGATTCGCACGACTCGGAACTCTGGGGCGACGCGCAGACGATCGCGTCGACCTACAACCGCAGCGCCTATCAGTCGGTGACCGTGCGCCTGGAAGGCAAGAGCGGTTTCCGCACGCTGAAGGCGGCGCTGGAGGGCGACCCCCGGCTCAAGCTCGACGTGCTCACCACGCGCGACTACTACACCCGCCAATCCGAACAGCTGACAAAACTCATCCACATCCTGGGCATCGTCATCGGCACGATCATGGCGATCGGCGCGGTGTTCGGTGCGCTCAACACGATGTACGCCGCCGTCGGCAGCCGCGCGCGCGAGATCGCGACCATGCGCGCGCTGGGCTTCCGCGGCCTGCCCGTGGTGATGGCGGTGATGCTGGAAACGATGCTGCTGGCACTGCTCGGCGGCATGCTCGGTGCCGGCATCGCGTGGCTGGTGTTCAACGGCTACACGGTGTCGACCCTGGGCCAGAACTTCAGCCAGGTCGTGTTCCAGTTCAAGGTGTCGCCTGCGCTGCTGTGGAGCGGCCTGAAGTGGGCGCTGGGCATCGGCCTGATCGGCGGCTTGTTCCCGGCGCTGCGCGCCGCGCGGATGCCGGTGACGACGGCGCTGCGCGAGACCTAGGCACCTGCGCCTGCAGCGACGGGCCGTGTCCGCGTGCGCCGGATGCCGTCGGCGACGAACAACACCAGCGCGATCCAGATGCAGGCAAAGCCGATCGCGCGCGTGCGGTCGAAGGCTTCGCCGAAGGCCAGCACGCCAATCAGGAATTGCAGCGTCGGCGCGATGTACTGCATCAGGCCGATGACCGACAGCGGCACGCGGCGGACGGCGAAGGCGAAGCCGATCAGCGGCAACGCCGTCAGCGCGCCACCGACCACGAGCAATGCGTCAAGGCCCAAACCCCAGCCTCCGATGAATCCACCGCTGCCGTGCCCTTCGCCCCACAGCAGCACGAGCAGCGCGGGTGCGAACAGGTAGACGCTCTCCACGCCGAGCCCGGCGATCGAATCCACCGCGGCGAGCTTGCGGATAAGTCCATACAGCGCGAAGGACAACGCCAGCCCGATCGCGATCCATGGCGGATGGCCGTACTGGACCGTCAGCCACAGCACGCCGGCGCTGGCCAGCGCGACCGACGCCCATTGCAGGCGCGTCAGCCGTTCGCGCAGGAACAACACGCCGAACAGCACGTTCACCAGCGGATTCATGAAGTAACCCAGGCTGCTCTCGACCACGTGCCCGGCGTTGACCGCCCAGATGTACAGGCCCCAGTTGACCGCGATCAGCAGGCCGCTGAGCGCGAGCATCCAGCCGACCCGTGGTTTCGACAGGGCGCTGCGCAGCCAGTCGCGCCGCTGCCACGTCAGCCAGCCGACGACGAAGACGGCACTCCACACGATCCGGTGCACGACGATCTGCAGGGAGGGCACCGCGTTGAGCGCGTGCCAGTACAACGGCATCAGCCCCCACAGCACGAACGACGCCGCCGCGGTCCAGAGGCCGCGACGGGCGTCCGCATGCGTCGTCATGCGATCGGCTCCGCGGCGATCCGGGGTGTCCGCGTCCGCGCAACGGTGATGATCGCGACGCCCGCCAGGATCACGGCCATCGCGCCAAGGTCGTGCGCGCTGAAGCGCTCGCCGGCGAGCAGCGCGCCGAACAGCACCGCGATCGGCGGATTGACGTAGGCATAGCTGGTCGCCAGCGCCGGACGCACGTGGTGCAGCAGCCAGATGTAGGCGGTGAATCCGAAGATCGAGCCAGCCACCACCAGGTACAGCATCGCGGCGGTTGCAGCCATCGAGGGCACGCCGGTGAATCGCTCACCGGTGACGATCGCCGCGCCCAGCATCCACGCGCTGCCGGCGATCATCTGGCCACTGGCGGCCATGAAGGGCTCGGGCAGGTCGAGGTCGCGGCTCCAGATCGACCCCCAGGCCCAGGCCAGTGGCGCGATCACCAGGCACACCAGTCCCAGTAGCGAACCGGACAGCGCACTGCCCGCGTTCAGCCAGACCACGCCGGCAAAGCCGACAACCAGCCCGACCCATTCGATCCGCGACGGATGGCGTCCGCGCAGCATCGCGAAGATCCCCGCGAACAGCGGCATCGATGCCACCGCGATCGCCGCCAGTCCGGAGTTCACCTGGGTCTCGGCGAGGTTCACCAGCCCGTTGGACAACAGCACCATGAAGATCGACAGCACGGCCAGCGTGCGCCACTGCCGCGGCGTCGGTGGCGTCGCGCCGCGCCAGCGCAGCACGATGTACATCAGCGCGCCGGCGAGGAACATGCGGATCGCGCCGAGCAGGAAGGGCGGGTAGCCCGGCAGCGCGAAGCGGATGGCGAGATAGGTCGATCCCCAGAGCACATACACGGCGGCCAGCGCCATGCCGACCGCCAGCGGACCGGGCGTCGCGCGCGCGGTGGCGGTCGTGGACAGGGCGCTCATTGAAGCGCCCGCATGCCGGCGGCGGCCAGCAGGAGGGCGGCGGCAAACGGCGGTGATCGGCTCGGCCGAACCATTGGATTGTCCTTGGGGGAGGCGGCCGGCGTCCGGCGCGTGCGACGAGGTTAAACCGCGCCGGCGACATGGCGATTGTAAATTCGTGCGCCCGGACGCAAAATTTTTGCATGGCCGCCACACCCCTCGCGCTGGACGCATTCGACCATCGCCTGCTCGACCTGTTGCAGCGCGATGCCAGCCGCACGTTGACGGCGCTGGGTGAGGCGGTGGGCCTGTCGCCGAGCGCCGTGCAGCGCCGCATCACCCGCTATCGACGGCACGGCCTGCTGCGGGAAGTCGCCGTGCTGGACCCCAACGCGCTGCCCGCGGTCACGCTGGCGACGGTGTGGGTGGCGATGGAGCGCGACACGCTGCGGCTGCATACCGCCTTCCGGACGCGCATGCGCACGGCGCCCGAAGTCCAGCAGTGCTACGCGCTCGCCGGCGAATGGGATTACCTGGTCATCCTCGTCGCCCGCAGCGTGGCGCACTACCGCGAAGTGGCCGAGCGCCTGTTCGTCGACGAAGGCAACGTCAGGCGCTATGAAACGCGCCTGGTGTTCGACACCGTCAAGCTCGGACTCAACCTGCCGACGCGACAGTCGCCGCAGCGCCGGCGGAAGGCGTGATCGACCCCATGCCTTCGCGTCGCAGCAGGCGTTGCTTCAGCGGCAGTCCCCATCGGTAACCACCGGGCGAACCGTCGCCGCGGATTACCCGATGGCAGGGCACGATGACTGCGACCCGGTTGCGCGCGCAGGCGCCCGCCACCGCGCGTGCGCTGCCCGGCTGTCCCAGCTGCACCGCCAGAGCGGCATAACTGCGGGTTTCACCCAGTGGAATCCGCATCAGTGCGTCCCACACCTTCTTCTGGAAGGCGGTGCCGATCAGGTCCAGGCGAAGGTCATCGGCTGCTCCCGCCGGAGCGACTCCCGCGAGTCGCTCGGCCACGGCGCGCACGCGTGGAGCGAGGAACGCGTCGCGACCGGCGTCGACGCGCTGTAGTTGCGCCTGGGGGAATTCCGCCTGCAGCTTCGCTGCCAGCGCCGCCTCGGATTCGCCCAGCTCGACCATGCAGATCCCGCGATCCGTTGTCGCCACCAGCGCCATGCCAAGGGCGGTGTCGGCGATGCTCCAGCGGATGCCCATGCCGGCGCCGCCGGCGCGATAGCGCGCCGGCGTCATGCCCAGCCTGGCGGCGCCGGATTCGTAGACGCGCGACGGCGATCCATAGCCGGCGTCGTAGAGCGCGGCGCTGACATCGCTGCCGCCACGCAACGCCGTCTTCAAGGTGCCGAGCTTGCGTTGCGCCAGGTACCCGGCCGGACTCAGGCCAAAGTGTTGGGTGAACGCGCGCTGCAGGTGCGATGCGCTCATGCCGGCAGCGCGCGCCAGCTCGCTGAGCGTCGGCTCACCGTCGTCGAGCAGCGCCCGCACTTGCTGGAGTGTCGTTGCGTCCATGGCTGAAACGATAACGGGCGCACTGGGCGCCCGCTATCCGATTCCTGCTGCGCCGTCCGGGCCCGCTTACTGGGCCCAGTGGGTGGGCAACTTGGATTCCGGCAACACCTGCGCCGTCAACTCCTGGTCGTGCACCAGCAGGTTGGTGGCGTCGGCGAGGATGGCGGCCGATTCGCGCAACAGCGGATCGGGACGCTTCTCGGCCGCCTTCTCCCGCGCCGTCTCGGCGATGATGTCGCGCTCGCCGACCTGCAGCCCGTCATCGGTCGCATCGTCGGCCAGCGGATCCGCATCCAGCCCGAGCGCCTTGCGCTGTGCCTGGCGGGTGACTTCCTTGGCCGCCTGGCGATCGCGCTCCGTTCGCCGCTCGGACTCGTTGAGCGAGACGTACTTCTTGGCATGCTCGATGCGGAACTCGGCCACGTCCTGCGACCACCACTGGAACTCCTTGTCCTTGGCGGCGCGTGCGGCGTGCAGCGCGTCGAGCTGCGGCAGGATCGGGGCGAAGTTGCCGTAAAGCACGTGCGGCACCGCGGCGATCCGCGTCCACGGCAAGGCGTTGTCGTAAGTGCTCTCGCCGTATTCGGTCGCATCGACCGACACCGGGAAGCGCACGTCGGGCACCACGCCCTTGTTCTGCGTGCTGCTGCCGCCGGGCAGGAAGAACTGCGCGATGGTCAGCTTGACCTGGCCGAAGTGCGTCTGCTCGTTGGACGGCCAGCGATCCAGGTCGACCAGGTTCTGCACGGTTCCCTTGCCGAAAGTGGTCTCGCCGATGATCAGGCCGCGGCCGTAATCCTGGATCGCACCGGCGAAGATTTCCGAAGCCGATGCCGAGCCGCGGTTGGTCAGCACCGCGAGCGGACCGTCCCACGCAACGCCGGGCTTGCTGTCGCCATCCACGCTGACGCGACCGCCGGATTCACGCACCTGCACCACGGGGCCCTTGTCGATGAACAGGCCGGTGAGTGCGACCGCCTCATCCAGCGACCCGCCGCCGTTGTTGCGCAGGTCCATCACCACTCCGTCGACCTTCTGCGCGCGGAACTGCTGCAGCAGGCGGGCGACGTCGCGCGTGGCCGATGCGTAGTCGCCATCGTTGCTGCGGCGTCCTTCGAAATCCTGGTAGAAACCAGGCAGCTTGATCACGCCGATGCGCTTGGCGGGAACGCCGCTCGCGGCCGGAATCGTGATCGTCTCGGCCTTGGCCGCGTCTTCGGACAGCTTGATCTTGTCGCGTGTCAGCACAACGCGCACCGGCTTGCTGTCCAGCCCGGCCTCGGGCGGGATCACGTCCATCCGGACCTGCGTGCCCTTGGGTCCCTTGATTTTCTCGACGACGTCGTCGATGCGCCAACCGATGACGTCCTCCATCACCCCGCTCGTGCCCTGGCCCACGGCCACGACGCGATCGCCCGGCTTGAGCTTGTTGCTGCGCGCGGCGGGGCCACCGGCAACGACCTCGCGGATCAGCACCAGGTCATCCTGTTTCTGCAGGACAGCGCCGATGCCTTCCAGCGACAGCGACATCGACTGGTTGAAACGCTCCGCGGTGCGCGGGTCGAAGTAGTCGGTATGCGGATCGATGGCAGCGGTGTAGGCATTGAGGAAGCTCTGGAACGCGTCCTCGCCGTTGAGCTCGGCGACGGACGAATCGAGCGTTGCGTAACGCTTGTC